>JAMOQF010000222.1 GCA_027064125.1 Acidobacteriota bacterium | reverse complement strand
GAAAAATATTTATTGTTCACAATGGAATAATTGAAAATTTCAACTACTTGAAAAGAGATCTAATAGAAAAAGGTCACAAATTCCACTCAGAAACAGACACCGAAGTACTGGCACACCTAATAGAAGAGTTTTATCAGGGAGATTTACTTACAGCAGTCCTTAAAAGTCTGGAACTCGTTCGGGGAACTTTTGGAATAGGTATAATTCACAAAGATGAACCCGATAAAATGGTGGTGGCAAGAAGGGGCAGTCCTCTAATAATAGGAATAGGCAAAAATGAAATGGTTGCAAGTAGCGATGTGGCTGCCATATTAAAACTGACAGATAAGGTGGTTTACCTTGAAGACAACCAGGCGGCAGTTTTAAAAAAAGATGACTACAAGATATATTCCCTTTCAAGAGAAAGGATCAAGAAAAAACCTGAAAAAGTTGAATGGAAATTAATAGATACCGACAAAAATGGATTTCCCCACTACATGTTAAAGGAAATCTTTGAGCAACCTGAAACAATTTTAAATGCCACAAGGGGAAGAATTTTAAAGGAAGAAGGAACCATAAAACTTGGAGGACTTGAATCTGTTCTGGACAAATTGAAAAAGATGAAAAGGCTTATAATACTATCCTGCGGAACTTCATATCATGCGGGATTGATTGCAAGATATATGTTTGAAAGATTAACAGATATAAATGTAGAAGTGGAATATGCCAGTGAATTCAGGTACAGAAATATCAACATCACAGAAAACACAGTGGTCATGGCAATAAGCCAGTCAGGTGAAACAGCAGATACCATAGCAGCACTAAAAGAGGCAAAGAGAAAAGGTGCCCTAACAATAGGACTTGTAAATGTGGTGGGTTCCACAATAGCAAGACTTACAACAGCAGGGGTATACAACCACGCAGGGCCTGAAATAGGGGTTGCATCAACTAAACTCTTTACATCTCAGGTTGTAATTCTCCTAATGATAGCAACTCTATTGGGGAGATTTAAGAAACTTTCCATGAATGATGGGTTAAATATAATAAATGCAATTGAAAAATTGCCGTCCCAGGTTGAGGAAATCCTAAAAAATAGTGAAAAGATAAGAAAAATTGCAAAAAAATATCACAAATATCCATCATTTCTCTATATTGGAAGATTATTTAACTATCCCACAGCTCTGGAAGGAGCATTGAAACTTAAAGAGGTAAGCTACATCCACGCTGAAGGATATCCGGCAGGAGAAATGAAACATGGTCCAATTGCTCTTATTTCTCCCAAATGCCCGGTAATGGCAATATGTCCAGAAGACAGTATGTTTGAAAAAATGGTCGGAAACATTAAGGAAATCGAAGCCAGGAATGGGAAAATTATTGTTGTGACCACTGAAAAAAATGGAATTATAAAGGAAATAGCAAATGATGTGATAGTCATTCCCAAAACCATTGAAATGTTATATCCCATTCTTTCTATTGTACCACTACAACTCTTTGCATATTACTGTGCACTCTATAATGGGTGTGAAATTGATAAACCGAGAAACCTTGCAAAAAGTGTAACAGTGGAGTAAAAATGGATGTAAAAGGTGTAATACTTGCAGCGGGTTATGGTTCAAGATTTCTTCCCATAACAAAAACCATACCCAAAGAAATGTTGCCACTAATAGATATACCCGCAATACATCTGATAATAGAGGAATTTATAGATTCAGGGATAAAAGATATTTTAATAATCACAAGTAGAAGAAAAAAAGTTCTTGAGGACTATTTTGACAGGGAAATAGAACTCGAAGAATATCTCCCTGAAGAAAAAAAGAAAAAAATCCCACAATTTAACGCAAATATATTTTTTACAAGGCAGAAAAGGATGGGTGGAACAGGGGATGCACTACTACTTTGTGAACCATTTGTTGGCAAATCTCCTTTCGTCGTTGCCTACCCAGATGACATTTTGCTTGATAACCCACCTTTTTCAAGACAGATGATAGAAGAATATAAGAAAAGTATTTCAAAGGAAAATCCAGCAGGATGTACCGTTCTCTGTGGTGAATATATTGATGGTGATGTAAGTAGATATGGCGTAATGGATCTGGAGGTAAAGGGAAATTTAATATATGTCAGGGAAATGGTTGAAAAACCGGAAAAGGGAAAGGCACCTTCAAACTGTATTTCAGTTGGAAGATATCTGTATACATATGAAATATTTGAAGCATTAAAAGATGTTAAAAAAACTATAAAAAAAGATGGAGAGTTTTATCAAACTGAACCCATAAACATACTGGCTAAAAGGGGAAAGGTGGTGTGTAAAATATTTACCGGAACAAGATTGGATACTGGAACCCCTGAAGGATATATCAAATCCCTTGTAGATTTCATTTTTTTTAGAAGAAAAGAATACAAATCAACCTTACTTAACTACTTAGAAAAGAGATTAAAGGAGGAAAATTGAAAGAACTCCTTAAAAAAATAGAGGAAAAAAGTGCAATAATAGGAATTATAGGTCTCGGATATGTGGGATTACCCCTTGCAGTTGAATTTGCAAAAAAAGGATTTAATGTAATAGGTTTTGACTTAAATGAAGAAAAAATAGAAAAAATTGAAAGAAAAATAAGTTATATTCAAGATGTCTCAACTAAAGATCTTACCTCATGTGTGGAGAATGGAAAACTAAAAGCTACCAGCGACTTCTCCAAATTAAAGGAGATTGATTGCGTCAGCATTTGCGTTCCAACACCACTCAGGAAGACAAAGGACCCGGATATGTCCTATATAATTTCAGCAGTTGAAATGATCAAAGAAAACCTTCATCCCCACATGTTGATAATTCTCGAAAGCACTACCTATCCCGGAACCACAGATGAACTCATTTTAAGCGAAATACTTAAAAATGGCTACAAAATAGGTGAAAATATATTTTTAGCCTTTTCCCCTGAGAGGGTGGACCCGGGCAATCCAATTTATAAAACACATAATACCCCAAAGGTAATAGGAGGAGTCACCCCCAACTGCCTTAAAGTGGCTTCCGCCATGTACTCTCAAATTATTGAAAAAATTGTGCCTGTTAGTTCCACAAAAGCCGCTGAAATGGTTAAACTTTTAGAAAACACATTTAGGGCAGTAAACATTGGACTTGTAAATGAAGTGGCTCTCATGTGTGACAGATTAAACATTGATGTATGGGAAGTCATTGAGGCTGCTGCAACAAAGCCCTTTGGTTTCATGAAATTTTTACCTGGACCAGGACTTGGTGGACACTGCATCCCCATTGATCCCCACTATTTAAGCTGGAAACTCAGATCTTTAAATTATAATGCAAGATTTATTGAACTTGCAGGAGATATAAATTCTCATATGCCTGATTTTGTGGTCCAGAAGTTGGGAATAACCTTAAATAAATTTCAAAAACCCTTTAAAGGAAGTCATATACTCCTGCTTGGAATGGCATATAAGAAGAACGTAAACGATTTAAGGGAATCACCAGCCCTTGAAATTTTACAACTACTTTTTGATTATGAAGCTATCGTCTGTTATAATGATCCCTATATCCCTGAAATTAAAACAGAAAATTATTCAATCAAGTCCAAAATACTTCCAGATAAATTTTACATAAAGGAAAATTTTTCCGAAAAATACGTTATTCCCGAAGATGGAGAATACTTTGACTTCCGAAAAATAGATGCAATTGTGATAACCACTGACCACTCCTGTTACAATATTAGAGAACTTGTAAAAGAAACAGAAAAAAATGGGGGAATTATATTTGACTGTAGAAACGCGACGAAAGGTATTGAATCCCAAAATATTTTTAAACTTTAAATTAACCAATGGACTAAATTTAGAAATAATTCAGAAGAGCAAATCCCCCTTTGTACATGTCCTCACTTTTTTAAAGGGAGGTAGTTCAAGAGATCCAGTAAATAGGTGGGGAACTGCACACTTTTTAGAGCATCTATATTTTAAAGCCATTGTCCACCAAAAGACAGTTGATGAGATTGCTTTAGAGTTAAAAGGGAAAAGTACTGGATTTACTGCAATGGACTATACCCTGTTTTACACCATTTTACCTCAAGAAAATCTCTTAAAGTGGATTGAAATTGAAAAAGAAAGATTGGAAGATTTCTCATTTAATTACCCCAATTTTTTTGCAGAGAGAAAATCCATTTTAAAGGAATTAAAAGATGACTCCAACAACCCCTTTAAAATTTTGAGAAATCTATTTTTAAAGGAATTTATAGAGGGAGGGCACCCTTACAAATTTCCAGTAATGGGAGATAGAAAAAGTGTATTGCTAATTGAAGAAAGAGATATTCTTCTATATCATAAAAATTTCTACACACCTGAAAATATGAAAATTGTTATTTCTGGAAATATTTCTGAAAAAATAATAAAAAAAATCATCCATATCTTAGAAAGCATTCCTGGGAGAACAAAAGATATAGGAGAGATAGAAGAAATAAAATTTAGAAATGGCTTTTTTGAGGAAAAAGTAAAATTTATTGAAAATCCCCATCTACTATTGGGCATTCCTGTACCTCCCTTTCAAGAAGAAGATTTTGTACACTTTCTTTTTCTCAAGGTTCTTCTAAAAAGTCGTTTAGAAAGAAATTTAAAAAATTTAACAGTAGATTTAACCCCAATTATGGAGGAAACCTCAAAAGGGTTTTTCCTCCTTTTTCACCTTATCATAAAAAATTGGTCATATACTCCAGGTATTATTGATACGATAATAAGTACAACAGAAAACCTGAAAATTGATCCAAAAAGTTTTAATTACCTTAAGGAAAAACTACTTAAAAGTTACCAAATATATATGGAGGAAAATTTCCATGAGGCATTTCTAAGGGGTATACACAATCTCTTTGAAAGAGAGAATGAACTTATCAATTCAATAAAAAGATTGAAATTTGAAACCTTCAAAATGAAGTTTTCAAAAATGATTTCACCATCAAAAATAGCACTGGGTGTATTAAATGGAAAAGATTAATTACCCCTTTGAAATCAGGGAATTTAATTTTAAAAATGGACTTAAAATAGTGATTCTAAAGGGGAATATACCCACTACCCACATTTA
>JAMOQF010000221.1 GCA_027064125.1 Acidobacteriota bacterium | reverse complement strand
TTACTTCTTACTTGCCTCTTACTTACCTGGCACTTTTTCCTGACACCTCTCCCAAATTTATTCTTTTATTTCATTCATTTCAATTTAGGTCTGTCCCCGCACATAGCCCATATATTTTTGCTTGGCACCTTTTTGACACCACTATAAGGCACCATTATATAGTGTACAGAGAGTTAAAAACTGATTTTCTACCTTCAAAAAAGAAAACATGTTTTTAAGGATTGTAATTGACAGATGGAAAAAGAAAAAAAGAAATAATTAAAAAAAAATCACTTATAAATGACATGATTAAGTTGGTATTACCAGATATTAGACAACTTTTTAAAATAAGAAAAAGATAATAATGATAAAAATATAGTTTTTTCATGATATAATATTTAAAAAGATAAAAAGGAGTTATTATGAATATTCTTTTAGTTTACCCACAATATCCAGATACGTTCTGGAGTTTCAAATATGCCCTAAAATTCATCCACAAAAAAGCCACTCACCCTCCACTTGGACTTCTCACAATAGCCGCAATGCTGCCTGAAAATTGGAATAAAAAATTAATAGATATGAATGTGGAAAAACTAAAGCAAAAGCACATAAAGTGGGCTGACTACGTGTTCATTAGTGCCATGACTATACAGAAAAAAAGTGTAAAAGAAGTTATTAAACTCTGTAAATCTTTAAACAAAAAGATAGTGGCAGGTGGACCTCTATTTACTGAGGAATATGAAGAATTTGAAGAAGTAGATCATCTAATTTTAAATGAAGGTGAAATAACTTTGCCCCAATTCCTTAAAGATTTAGAAAGAGATAAAGCAAAACATATTTACAAAACAGAGAAATTTCCTGATCTAAAACTTTCTCCAACACCCCTATTTGAATTGGTTAATATGAAAAAATATGTTTCCATGAACATCCAATATTCAAGGGGATGCCCTTTTAACTGCGAATTTTGTGATATTACCGCCCTTTTCGGGAAAAGGGTAAGGACAAAAAGTAAAGAACAAATCATTGAAGAACTTGACAAATTATATAAACTTGGCTGGAGTGGTAATCTTTTTTTCGTGGATGATAATTTTATAGGAAACAAATTTAAACTCAAAAAAGAAATACTACCAGCAATGATTAAATGGATGGAAAACCATAAATACCCATTTTTATTCACCACAGAAGCCTCAATAAATCTTGCAGATGATGAGGAATTAATGAAGATGATGGTTAAAGCCGGATTTGTATCTGTATTTATAGGAATAGAGACACCTGAGGAAAGTTCCCTTGCCGAATGCAGTAAATTTCAGAATATACACAGAGATCTGGTAAGTTCCATAAAGAAAATTCAAGATTTCGGTCTGGTGGTAACAGGAGGTTTTATTGTTGGATTTGACAACGACCCTCCAAACATTTTTCAAAAACAGGTGGAATTCATAAGAAACAGTAAAATAATTGTGGCAATGGTGGGCTTACTAAACGCTCCTAAAAATACTAAACTTTATAAAAGGCTACTGGAAGAAAAAAGACTTTTAAGCGATATCTCAGGCAACAATACAGACCTAACAATAAATTTTATTCCCAAAATGGATCTATCAAGATTAATTGAAGGATACAAATGGTTGGTTAAAGAACTATATTCAATAGGTCCCTATTATGATAGAGTTATAAATTTCCTGAAGGAATACAATCCTCCAGGTAAATTTCACATCAATCCAAAAAGTCTCAAATACCACACGGGATATATTTTTGCTTTTTTTAAATCCATCTGGATTCTGGGCATAGTAACAAAGGAAAGAAAATATTTCTGGAAATTATTTTTCTGGGCAATTTTTAAAGCTCCTCGAAAATTTTCAACAGCCATTACTTATGCCATCTATGGATACCATTTCAGAAAAACATTTAAAATTTAGATTTGAAAGTTTTGATTTTAGTATAATTTAAAAAACTAACACATATACTTTTTTCTAAAAGCAAAGTAGGAGAGTGAAAAAAAAGGATAAAGTATATAAAAAGAAAAAATATTTCAAGAAACATGTCCCCTGGTGAGACTTTAAAATACACAATTTTATCCAGGATTTTCATGGCAATTCCAGATGGGAGTATTAGACCAATCTTTTTGAAAAAAGATGGTACTATTTCAAGGGGCCACCACAAACCACCAAGAGCACACAGTAAATTTGCCACCAATATGGAAACACCCTCAGCCCCCTCTTCCCTTTTAAAATTAAGAGCAAGCAACACCGAAAGAGAAGAAATTGTGAAAGAAAATATCAAATATATAAGATAGGTTCCCAAAACAATCCACACACTTAATCTGAATTTAAAAAACAAAAAAGCGATGATATACAGAAAAGTAATTGATATCATTGAAACAACTACATTTTCAATTATGAAGAAAAACAATAATATTTTCTCACCAAGTTTAGTGAGGGAAAATCTCCTATCAAGGCTTGACCTTCTGTATTTTTTAAATATGGATATTCCAAGAATTAAAACATTGAAAATTATAAACATCAATATTATATTGGGAACAGCATGCCTTATACCAGATGGAATTTCTGAAAATTTATCTTTTCTCACCTTTAATTTTAAAAAATCATGTATATTTTTTATCTTCAATTTATCACTCAGCAAAGTTTTATAAAATGCCCTATAAATTGCTATTTTTAAAAAAAAGTTCTTTCACTGGAAATATTTTCCGGGATAAAAAGTAAAAAACTACTTTTCTTACCTTTGACATAGAGTGGATGAGGAATAACTAAACTCAGTTTATCATTGTTTTTTTCATCACTTTCAACTATTTTAAAATCCCTTTCCAGAAGGGAAAGAAACTTTTTTACCTGTATACTGTTTTCTACTGCCACAACATTTAATAAAGGCTTGCTTTCAACTTTACCCTTTCCAATATTTGAAAAAACCAATAAAAATAGAACTGGCAGAAAAAGAGCCCATAAATAAAAAGATTTATCCTTCAGCACTTCCTTTGTCTCATAAAAAATTAAAGTCAAAAGCCCACTCACTTTAATTCAAGTCTCCTCATAAAAATAATCAAACCCAATATAAAAAAGAGAGCCCCCATTAAAATTGAGAACAAAAAGAGTTTAGGCTCCACTTTCCCCATCATGGTCAAATTAATTACCATCTTGTTTATATTGTAAAAGGGCAAAATAGATGATATTTTTAAAATTGTATTCGGTAGAAAAGGTACCGGAATCGTTCCCCCACCGGTAGATGCCATAAAAAAGATTGCAATCATCCCATAATTTTGGGCCCCCTTTTTGCTTCCTGCAATTGATGAAGTAAAAAGAAAAATTGAAGGGAAAGCAAAGGAAATGGTTGCCAAAATTAAAAGTAGCAAGATAAGAGAATATACCCTTAAGCCAAAAATAAAATATCCACATAAACAAAAAAAGAGTGATATTACAAAGAGAAAAAAAGATCCCGATAGAAACTTAGCAATTAAATATTTAAACGGAGTTAGATGAGTTAAAAATAACCTTTTTGTTAAATTTTTCTCATCTTCAACAATTGATACCATAACCATATTTGCTATAAAAAGTATAAAAAAAAGTGAATATCCCGGAAAAAAGTAGGAAATAAAATTTCCAAAATTTTTCCTTTTATTAAGATTATCTTCTTTTATCTCCATCCTAAAATCTTTTAAAAGATTAAACACTTTTTTCCCTTTCTCTCTTGCTCCTTCTACGAATTTATTTAAATCAGAAGATGAAAAATCAATATCTTTTCCCCTTTCAAAGTCTTTTAAAATTACCTTTACCTTTTTAAATTCAAAGTAAAAATATGTAAGTGAATAATTTACAATCTCACTTAAAATTTCAAAAAATGTCTCCACAATTCTGGGATATATAACCTGAGAGGGATTTTTAATTATTGTAATTTCAGGCACCCTTTCATCCAAAAAATCAGAGGTAAAATTTTCAGGGAATATAACAACTGCAGATACTTCTTGATCTCTCAATTTCTCGTAGGCCTCCTTACATTTCTCTTCTTCAAAAACAATTCCCTTTTTTACTCCACTATTTTTAAGGATAGAGACAAATATCCTGGACAAAAATCCAGTATCTTTATTCACAATGGAAGCCTTTGGAGGAACAAATTTTGAACCTCCTTTCTTCCCTCCAAAAATTGCATACATGAGAAAAGGGGGTTTTTCATTTCAATTTTGCCTGACACTTCTTCATATTAAAATCCATATTAAATCTTTCACGGTACCAATTTCCCTTCATCCCTTTCTCTTAATTAACATTTTTCTTAATATCACTTCCCAATATTAAATTTAGGTCTGTCCCCATTCGCCTATTTGATTTTTTACCTGACATTTCTTAGACGCATTAAACATTAAAAAAGTACCTTTAAATCCGTTCCCAATTTCCATCCCATATATAAAAATATCTCAAAACCTTGTAAAAAAGAAAAGATTTTCCTTTAATAATTGGCTTTTGTCAGAATATTTTATAATTGCCAAAATTTAATTTGTTCTTCTGTTTGCCTACCCTATATGCCCCTTAACGATTTATAAGATGAAAAAGAATATTTTTAAATTCATTTGGTTTCTGCTAAAAGATTTTATGTTTACCGGATTTGAATTTCTTTTCTTACTTGCCTTCCCAGATGCCTTCCTAAAGGTTTATAAGAGGAAAAAGAGGGTTTGCCTTAATTGTTTGATTTCTGCTATAAGATTTTAAATCTTTCCAATTTTAAGTTTTCCTTGTCCTTGTCCCCATGAATGTCCACCTAAATTTTTTGCCCGACACCTTTTCCCCATTTGCTTTCCCAGAGACCCCTAAAAGTTTATGAAAACAAATGGTGCCAGATAAAAAAGAAAAAATCTTTCTCTTTCTTATCTATTAACCTATGGTGGGGATCTCAGCCTGAGATTTTTCCCAAATCCCAAATTTTCCAAACTTCAAACTTTACCTGACACTTTTTCAAAATTTAATCACAAGTTAACAAGTTCAGTCCTGTACCCAATTTCTCCAATTCCAAAATTCAGATACACATTAGATAAACATTTTCATAACCCGTTAAATCCTCATATATGGAAAATTCCTGGGGAACAAAACCTATC
>JAMOQF010000220.1 GCA_027064125.1 Acidobacteriota bacterium | reverse complement strand
ATGGGCAAAAATTGAGAAGTTAAGTTAGAATTATTTCCTGTGAGATAGATGTTTTATGATAACTGCCATAAATTAGGTAAAAATTGTTCCTTTAAGACATACTAAGATACTTTTCTTTACTTTGTTTTTTCTTCCCATTCAAATATTATTTGGAATGTTTATAGAAGGGTGAGGTATGCTTAATCCTTTGTTTTCTTCCGTGGAATTTTCTTTTTGTAAGAATTTAATTTCTTTTCCTATTTACCTTCACCAAATGCCTTCCTGTAGGCTTATAGGGAGAAAAAGGAATTTTATTTAATCGCTGGTTTTTACCAGAGGAGTTTAATTCTGCCAGTTTTGAGTTTTCTTTCTGCTTGCCCACCCTAAATGCCCCCTTGAAGGCTTATAGAAAGAAAAAAATGGTTTGCTTTAATTATTTAATTTCTGCCAGAAAAATTTTAGGTATTGCCAGTTTTAATTTCTTTTCTTACTTGCCTCCCCTGAAAACCCCTTAAAGGTTTATAGGATGAAAAAGGGCGTTCCCTTTAATCATTGGTTTTTGCAAAAAAATTTAAGTGATTGCAGTTTTAAGTTTTTCTTTTTATTACCCCATGAATGCCCACTTAAATTTCTTGCCTGACACTAAATTACTCTAAATTCAGAATTTTCCTGAATTTCCAATTTTTCTCACCCTTTCTTATAAACCCACGGTAGGAATTATGTGGAGGATAATTTCAGCCTGACACCTTTCCATAATACTTATTTGCTACTCCAAAAAACCCTAAAAGGTTCATAGAGAGGTAAAAAGAATTCTCCTTTAATTGGTGATCTTCCCAGAAAATTTCTAACTTTGCCAAAACTTAGTTTCTTTTCTTATTTGCCTCCCTAAATGTCACCTAAATTTTTTGCCTGACACTTTTCTCAATATCATTTTCAGGTCTGTCCCCATCCATTTCTTTATTAATTTATTTCCAATTTGCCTACCCTAAAAACCCACTAAAGGTTTAAAGGTTTATAGGAACGTAAAGGGGGAATCTTACTTATTAGTTTCTGCTAAAAGATTTCATCTTTGCCAGAATTTTATCTGTTCTTCTGTTTCTCCTCCCCAAATGCCTTCCAGTAGGTTTATAGAAAAGTAAAGGGAATAATCTTAATTGTTAGTTTCTGATAAAAAATTTTATTTTTGCTAAATTCTGGTTTCTTTCCTTTATTTGCCCACTCTAAAAACCATAGAATGTTTATAGAGACAAGGAAATCATGCTTGTTAACTTTCACCAGAAAATTTTTAAATTTAAATCGTAAATTGTAAATTGCAAATCCTACCTGACACCTTTTATTCATTTTATCCAAAAACAAATAGTGCCTGACACTAAATTTCTTTATTTCCACCTTTTAGGTGAAGGGTAATTTTTTTTAAACGCAATGTTTTAACACACCTACAGGGCTTTTATAGAACAATCACAGATCTAAGGTGGAAGAGGTTTTAATTTGTGTTTCAATTTTTAAAGTTGGGTTTAAATCATATATGAAGGCCTCAGATCCTTAAATTGTAGTGATTATCCAGTAAATTTTGTGGAAATCTTACCTGTTGCCAACCAATTCAGAAGGAAGCCTTCCCCACTTTTACACATCTTAAGAATTTGATAAATTCATATATTCAAATCTTATTTTTTCAAACAAATTAACCACTTCTCCATATTCCCTTGCAGGGATAAAATCCTAAAATAAATACTAAGGGCCAAAGAAAACTCTCTTCTCTATAATTCTTATAAATGGTATCTGGTGGAAAATAGGAACAAATGGGGAAAGTCCCGAACTATGGAACTATGAAATAAAAGGAAAAGAAATAAACCTTTCCTTTCTATAAACCATTGAATGGGTATCAAATAGGCAAATAAAGAACAAACTAAATACCGGTAGAATTAATAATCTCTGGCAAAAACTAATAATTAAAACAAAATTCCTTTTTTATCATATAAGCCTTAGGGAGTGGGTTTTAGAGAAGGCAAATGGGGAAAAATTAAAATCTTGCAGGAAGAAGACCTTCTGGCAGAAACCATCAAATTAGCAAAATTCTTCTTTGTTTTTTATAAACTACTAAATGGATATCGTGAGGGCAAATAATAGAAAAAACTAAATTCAGGCAAAAATAAAACCTTTTGCAGAAATCAATCATTTCGCAAAACCGATAATTTAAGTAAACCCCTTTTCCCCATAAACTTTAAACTTCTAAGAGGCTTTCTGGAAAGGAGATGGAAAAGAGAATGGGGGGAACTTTTCGGAATTTTTCTGCCTGACTCCTTTCATATATTTTTAATAGTCCACTTATATTTTTTTACAACATAAAATATAACAATTACCCACGAGAGAAATATATGTGGCAAATATAAAAAACTAAATGTTAAAAATCTCTTTTTAAAGGAAAAACTCTGGAAAAAGCCATAACCATCACAAATAATGAACTTTACTTGCTATTTGCAGCAAGCATGCCACAGGCACCACTTATATCCCTCCCCTTTGAATCCCTAATTGTGGCCACAAAACCTCTTTTTAAAAGAAACTCCTGAAATCTTAAAATTTTCTCAATGGGCGAAGGATGTAATTCCTCCCCTATGGGGTTATATGGTATTAGATTAACTTTAGCCCACCCTGGATGTAAAAGCCCTGCCAATCTCTTTGCATCCTCTAAAGCATCATTTATATCCTTAAAAAGGACATACTCAAAGGTAATCCTTTCACCCCTCTGGAGAGGTAAATTCTTACACAAACGTACCAACTCTTTCAAAGGATATTTTTTATTGACAGGCATCAAAAAACTTCTTACATCATCTGTTGCTCCATTCAGAGAAATCGCAAGTTTTGGCAATTTATCCATCTCTTTCAATCTTTCAAGAGATGGAATAATTCCCGCAGTTGAAATTGTCACCCTTCTTCTCGAAATGGAAATACCCTCCGGATCAGTAATGAGAGAATAGGCCGCCATAACATTTTCAAAATTTAATAATGGCTCTCCCATACCCATAAAAACCACATTGATTCTTCTTTTCCCCAATTTCTCTTTTCTTAAAACATGTAATAACTGCCCAACTATCTCTCCAGGATTTAAGTCTCTTATAAATCCCATCTTTCCAGTGGCACAAAATTTACACCCAAGAGCACATCCTACCTGGGAAGAAATACAAACTGTTGACCAATTCCTTTCTGGAATATAAACGGATTCAATAAGATTCCCATCATATAATTCAAAGAGGTATTTCTTACTGCCATCCACAGAAATGTTTATTTCTTTTATTTTCAAGGGATTTATCAAAAAAAGTTTGGATAACCTACTTCTCAAACTTTTTGAGAGATTTGTCATTAAATCAAACTCATGAATCCTGTGAACATATATCCACTCATATATCTGCCTTCCCCTATATTTCATCTCCCCCATTTCTTCCAGAAAACTCTCTATTTCCGACAGACTTTTCCCCACTAAAAAATCCATACAAATGACCTTTTCTAAAACAGATTTTTAAAACTACCACCAGAAATAGGACCAACCTACATAGGGCATATAGCCTAAGTAAAAACCTTCATTTATATCATTTCTATGTCTATAGTAATATACGTTGGGATATTCCCCATATCCATAATTCAGATTCCAACCATTCCATCCAAAGGGAGTTACAAACCAATTCCAACCACATCCACCGCCATAATAGTAGTATCCCCAGGCTGGAGGAAGGTACTCCTCTCTCTCCATAAAAGAATAATTTCTTCTCTGTGTGTTGCTGGAAAGTAAATCTAAAAAACCACCAGATATGGTGATGTGTTGTGGCGTTTCTATGGAAATATTCCCAGGAATGGATCCAACAGGTACAACAGCAACAATTATGGTATCGCTATATAAAAGTATATCCAGTTCCCTATCTCCTAAAAAAACCCTTCCAGGAGATTTACCACCTCGATCCTTATTCCAGATATTTTGCGCTCCCCCATAAAATCCTTGCCCTTTTATTATTATCGTCCCATTTACAGTTGCAGGATTTGGGGTAATGACATCAACCTTTATATTAGATCCAAACAAAAAAGAAAAAAGTAAAGTTAAAAAAGTGATGACTAAAAATTTCCTCTTCATCAAAAACTCCTCCTCCTAAATATTCTACCATAATTTAGATACAAATCTGGAAGAGGAGTTCAAAGAAAAAGGCTATTTTTTTAATTTTTTCCCCATTTTCTTTACAATTTTGGCTGTATCCATAGCAATCACAAGTTCCTCATTGGTGGGGATAACCACCACTTTAACCTTGGAATCATCACTGCTTATCACCCCATCCTTTCCACCAACAATCTTCTCATTTCTATCATGGTCAAGTTTTATCCCGAAAGTATCCATATCTTCAAGACTCTTCTCCCTTATTAAGGGACTATTTTCACCAACTCCCGCAGTAAAAACTATAATATCCACATGTCCCAAAACGGCAAAATAGGCTCCAATATATTTCTTTATTCTATACGTATAAATGTCAATTGTAAGCCTTGCAAGATTATCTCCCTGGTTGTAAAGTTCTTCTATATCTCTCATATCATTTGATTTACCAGAAATCCCAAGGATACCACTAAATTTGTTCAAAAGGTTATTTGCCTCATATAAAGCCAACTTTTCCTGCTGCATAATGTGAAGTATTATGGCAGGATCAATATCCCCACACCTTGTACCCATGACAAGTCCCTCAAGGGGGGTAAACCCCATGGAAGTATCTACCGACTTTCCCCTTTTAATAGCGGTCACACTTGCTCCATTGCCAAGGTGAAGTGTTATTAAATTACAACTGTGAACTTTGCAGTTAAGCTTTTCACACGCCTTTCTGGAAACAAAATAGTGAGATGTTCCGTGAAAGCCATACCTCCTTATCGCATGTTTCCTATAAAGCTGGTAGGGTATAGGATAAATATATGCATAATCTGGCATTGTTGTGTGAAAAGCGGTATCAAAGACACCAACCATTGGTACATCAGGTAGTACCGCCTTTGCGGCTTCAATTCCTTGAATATTGGGCGGATTGTGAAGGGGAGCAAGTTGAATATTTTCTTTCAAAATCTTTATAACCTCATCATTTATTAGGACAGATCCTGTAAATGTCTCACCGCCATGAACAACCCTATGCCCCACAGCATCAATTTCACTAAAATCACTTATGATTTTTAAATCGGGCCTTATCATCATTTTCAAAATTGCATCGACAGCCATCACATGATCCAGCAGTTCCTGCTCCTCTACAATCTTTTTCCCATTTTGAGTAACAATTTCAATTGAGGCACCGATCATTCCAATTCTTTCAACTTTACCATATGCTATGTTCTCTTCAGTGTCAGTTTCTATCAATTTATATTTAACCGTGGAACTACCACAATTTAAGGTCAAAACTTTCATTTCTACTTCTCCATACTAATAATTTTTTATCCTTCTCATTTTTTCATCGTACTTAAAAAAGCCCTCCCTCGTCTTCACTCCCAGTTTCTGCTCTCTTACCATTTTCCTTAAAAGTGGACAGGCCCTATAGGAAGGATCTCCAATATTTTTAAAAATGGAGTCCATATAACTCAAAACAACGTCAAGCCCAATTTGATCTGCTATGGCAAGGGGACCCATGGACATATTGTATCCAAGTTGAATTGCAGCATCTATATCTTCAGCAGTTGCCAATCCCTCAAGAAGTACTTGAGCAGCAGTATTTATCATAGGGAGAATTACTCTCGAGGTAACAAAACCCGGATACTCATATACCTCTATACATCTTTTTCCAAGAGTTTCCATCAAAAGCTTCGTAACTTTAACCACTTCATCATCAGTTTTAATTCCTTTAATAATTTCTACTATTGGTGTTTTTGGAATTGGAGGTATAAAGTGGAGTCCAATTAATCTCTCCGGAAATTTAAGAAAATCCTGGATGTTTGAAATACTTATGGTTGTGGTATTTGTCATAAAAACTGTTTTATCACTACATACGGATTCAGCCTCTATGAAAACATCCTTTTTGTCTTCAAATGTTTTTCCCTTTGCTTCAATTAAAATGTTTACATCCCTCAAATCCTGTATCCTGGTTGTAATGTCAATCCTGCTTAAAATTGCCTTTTTATCAGATGGTGTCAATCCCCATCTGCTTATCTCATTGTCAATTGCAACACTTATGGATTCAAGTCCACTTTCCAACCAGTATCTCTTTTCATCATACATTATGACCTCAAGTTTGGAGTGAGCCAAATTCTGGGCTATCCCCTGAGCAATAACTCCACAACCTATGATTCCAATTTTTCTAATTTTCATTTTCTCCCCCACAAAAAAGAAAAACTAATTTTACCATATAATTAAATTTTTTCAACATTATTTTATTTTTAACCCAAAAAGAATTCTAAATTCATTTTTACTTCTTTCATAAAAGGTTAAATCACCTTCAAAGGTGTCCTGCATCCACCTCACATATTTAAATTCAAGTATATAACTATAGTTAATACCAGGTATTTCAAACCCAAAGCTCACATAAGGTCCCAGATTAGACTTTGAATTATAACCGGGAATTGTATCCAACGATTCCACATAATCCTCATCCCCTTCACCGGATATAGAAAAGGTTTTATCATCTCCCACAATTCTTTCATACTCCAGCCCACCACCTATATAGGGTCTTCCATTCATATTCATGTTATAGAGTTTAACCCCCATTGGAATATCTATACAGTGAAAATAGTTCTTAAAATCACCTAAAATGGGAGTTTCCGTATCAGTCACATAGGTACCCTTTAAAACAAGGAGTTTATAATTCAATCCAAAGGTTACAGCAAGATTCCTCTTTAATAAATAGTCATAGAAAACGCCACCAATTAAACCTGTTTTGGAACTGATTTTATCACTGAAAAAGGGATTGTTAGCACCATCTGACAGGGCAGAAAAATCATTCCACAAAAGCCCAAATTTAACTCCATATTTGAATTTCTCATTTCTCTTACCAAAACTAAATGTTAAAAAGAGGGTAAGCAGTAAAATGAAAAAAACGCTCCTTCTTTTCATTACAAAACTCCCAAAAAAATTTTGTAAACTTTATTATACAGGAAAAAGGGAAATATGTTATGTGATTTTTAAAAAAAGGGAGGGAAACCCCTCCCCAATGATTGACAGGATTATTGAACCAAGATTAAAACAAGGTCAATGGCATCAACAACACCATCTCCATTCATATCAGCCTTCTCAAGAGGTGCAATAAATCCACCTTCTCCTTGAGATATATTTCCAGATAGGTAATTTGCAAGTATTACCGCATCCTGTGAATTCACATTTCCATCCTCATTTAAGTCTCCATCATCATACTGAAGAGAAGAGCAACTTTCAGATTCCTTAATCTCAACATCGTCAATCCACCATCCTGTCTTATTTACACTGCTGTCTGATGTAATCCTGAATCTAAAAATAACATCATTACCAGCAAAATTAGACAAATCCACAATAACCTGAGACCAGGGCCTGGTTCCAGTCCAGGCATTCCTGCCACCTATGGGACTGTTATAACTTGAAGAAATAGTTGCATCATATCCCCCCTGAGTTATATAGTCTCCCATATCCTGCCATGTGGAACCACCATCTGTGGATATTTCAAGGACACAACCATCATATCCATTTTCCATATCATATTTATGCCAGAAGTAAAGTTCTGAATTTGAACTTGAAATGGAAATGGTAGGGGTATAGAGATAGTCATCCTTTACGGAACTTGCATCCGTTGCAAACCAACTGTGGGAAGTAGAATGGTATTCATCTGTTGTATAGGCCCAATCATCTGTTCCCTGTGCAGCCTCATGACTCCATCCATTTGGTTCAGTGGATTCCATATCATCTGAAAAAATTGTGGTAATTGGGCCAAGTGGAGTTGAAGAAAGTACAACATCATTGCTGTCTTCATTCCCGGCACCATCAACTGCGTGAACCTTATATTGGTAGGTAATTCCACTTGAAACCGTGGTATCAGTATAAGAAGTACCAGTTATTCCAGATGCAATTAGTGAAAAGTCATTACTTCCAGCAGTACTTCTATATACCTTATATGTTATATCTGGATTATTGGGACAATTTGAACTACCTGGATTCCAATTCAAGATCAATTTACAACCTGCCTCAAGAGGCTGATCTATGCTCTCTAAACCATCAAATGTGGGTTCAACATTACAACTCCCGGTTGCAACAATACTTTCACATCCAGAAGTCTCTGTACCGGGTGTTCCACCACATACAGATCTTATTTTATAGGCATAGGTGTATCCACCCTGAACTGTTGTGTCGTGATATGAAGTTCCAGAAACACCATCTGCAATCACCTCAAAACCGCTGGAAGAACAATCCCCTACAGCCCTGTAAATCATATAGCTGTCTCCAGAACCTCCATTCCATGATATCAAAACATCATTTGCACCACTGTTGGTCACTGAAATACTTGATGGCGGAGTACATGTGGAATCCCCAGTAATCTGGGCGGTACTAATATTTGGAGCCAGATTGTATCCAGTAACATAAATTCTCAATGTCCCCGTAAAATTTGGGCCCTGTGAAAATTGAAGTGTAACATTTCCATTAGAATCAGTAAGCCCATAAGATTTTACATCATCTTCAGCATCGCTATGGGCATAAACCCTTGCTCCTTCAACAGGATTTCCAGAGGAATCCTTCACATTTACAGAAAAAGTCGTAGCACCTAAGGGAAAAATTGAATCATGGGTTACATTTAAACTCTCTGGAACATCAGTTCTCATAAACATGGAGGGGTCTCCAAAAATTGTATACCACTCCATGTTGTCAACCACTTCATCCTGATTGTTCCAGTTGGCCTCAAGGTAGAGTTGTCCCGCAATACAGGAGCCCCCAAAGGTAAATTCAGGATCATCATAATGTCTTATGGCAACACCCTTAGCCATAATCGCCGGGGGATCCCAACTTACACTTACTGTCCCTGCATAAATTCCAACTGCACCTTTAGGACTTCCCACAGATCCTGCCCTCATCCACTTCTCAGCAAAACAGTCATTTCCATCATAGTGACCATTTTCACATGCGACATCAATTATTATGGGCATTTTATATCCATTTGAAAGTTGGTCAATTGTATTCACATCATAGGTGTCATTTGTACTACCCCAACTGGTTATGGAACCATGTCCAACATATGTAAGCCAACTTCTCCCTTCATTTAGTGCGCTGTTTATATTTGAAGAAGTTGCGGTGCCATCACCCTGAAGGAACTGATCCCTGTATGTATAGGTGTGATTTATTAAAACCGTTGTTATCTGATCGATGTATTCAGCATCACTTGGATCACTTCCTTCATTTGAAGCAATTCCCACACACTTTGTGTACCAGTCTGCAGATCCACCAGTATCTGGATTTTCCTCATAGTGAATAATCTTATCAAACTGTATCTCAGCCTCTGCTGCACTTGAAGCAACAATCCTTCCAACTATTAAATCTGGATCATCATCAGTATCCATCAATTCATATGTGTAATCACTTGCGGCATTACCATTTGCCGTGGAACGATAATCAGGTGGTATAGTATTCTCATCTCCAACCATTATTACATAAGCAGGCCTTCTATCAGGATCGTTGTAATATTCCACAATTTTATTTTTAATATTATCCACAGTTGCACCCACATCACTCATCTTTTCAACAAACACCTCATACCCACACTTCTCCTTCCAATCCACAAAATCACTTATGGAGTCATACAGATCATCTGCCACAAAAATCAGGATTTTTTCCCTGTCAGATAAAGCCTTTCCCTTAAAAAAAGAAGAATAATTTATAAAGGTATTTCTGTAGATAACCTCATACGAGGGATCTATCGGTAAATTTTCATTCTTAACATTTGCCCTATTGTCAACACCATAGTAATCTATTTCCACAACAAGATGGGTATAAAACCTTGCAATTCCCCTTAAGGGGTTATATTGGAAGGGATACACCCCTAACCTGATATTCCTAATATCTCTGAGAACCTTAGGATTTGAACCCTTCACCAGATACCCCGGATAGAAGACATCTTTAGTATAAAACTTTTCATTGAACATAAAGGGCAAATTCTTCTTATCTGAGCATCTATTGGGTTGAGGCTGAGCGGGGAAAAGAGTTAAATTTTCAAGTTCAACATAGGAAGAATCAACCACATTACATTTAAATTTTTTCCCATTTGGAATTGCAATGAGCCTGCCAATGGAAGGGACCTGTGGCTTTCCTACCTCTCTTAAAAATTCCTCCTGGGGAATAGCCACATAATCAAAAGATACTCCCTTTCTCTCAACCTTACCTACCCATACTCCATGTATGGTTATGTCAATCACTGTCTTGTCAACACCTGAATAGAGCACCTTAACATCTGGAAAAGTTCCCTCTTCAGAGCCATCAAAACTCTGCCAGGAAATTGAAAAAAGAGAAAAAGAAAAGAAAAACATCAAAATCAAAATTAGAAGTTTCCTCAACATAAAACCTCCACAAATAATATTCACAATATTTAGTTGTGAAATATGGAAAATTGTATGAATTTTTTTTCCTACTTAACAGGTGGTATTATAGCAATCATGTCAGGAGCATTTTGCACACACAATGTTGAAAAGGGCTCCTGAATGTCCGAAACAATTTTCATATACCCAACAAAATTTTCAACACTTACAGGATCACTAAACAGGGTAGGATCGTCAATAAAAAAGATCCTTTCCTCTCCACTTTGAAGGGTAAAATTAACCGATTGGGTTACAAGATTTCCATTGGAATCATAAATTTCAATATGATAGGTATTCTCAGTGCTCAATGGATTTAAAACTACATATGAAGTGATATATGGATCAATATTAATGGCAAAGGGGTATGTATATTCATCTAAAATTGTCCCGGTATAGTTAATTTCAGAAGCAGCCATATTGTCAAGCACATCGACATTATTTCCATCCGCATCTTCTTCCTGATGATATATTTTAAAATCAAAGGCACCAACCACATTGTCCCTGTCAACAGTAATTATCGCATAACCCACTGTAAAATCCGGTTTATATTTATCACAATTTAGCAGATCTTCACCTGAAAAATTTATTTGAAACTTTGATAAATTGTCAAATTGAAAATTCTTTTCAAGTATTAGTTCTCCTGAAGGAGAATATAATTTCACATTTGCATTGGTTTTTAATCTATTGCCATCTCTATCTTCATTATCGTTATAACTTATTAAAATAAGGTGAGTATCATACCCACCTCCAACTGCAAAAAAGGGAACAATCAATTTTTCAATCGAAGAATCGTTATACGGATAAAGAGGTGGGCAGGTAAAAAAGTAGTAGGAATCGTGGTCTTTATTCATGGCCGCTTCATACATGGGAATACTTAAATTATATTTATTTCTAACCACCAGATAACCATCCTCCACAACTCCACTAACCGGTAAACCAAGTCCTGTACTTCCAACAATTGTAGGTGTGAAGTTTCCAACATCGGCCACTGTGCCATCTCCATTAAAATAAGTTAGAATGAATTTGGAAATATTTTTATAGGGATTGAAAAAATATACCCTATTGGAACTCTCCTGGGAAGCCACAAGATATGGGAAAATTGCTGTGGGATAGGATGTACCACCAATATTATAATAATCCCCAGCAATTATATTGTTGTTTTCGTCAAATAATCCATTAAAAGAAACTCCCTTTAAAGGGTCTCCATAAGTTGTCACCTTTAAAAAACCATGTTGATTGGTAACATTTGGTAATTCATCATTCAATTCAAAGGCCATCCTTACATACTGTTCATGGGGATTTAAAGTAAGATCAAAGGAATCTATATATACAGGTTCATCATTTTCATTCGTATAATAAAATGGAGTTGCACTACTTCTAATGTTTTCAGTATCTATATAAGAAGCAAGATAGGGCCTAAGTGTATATGTATTTTCACTGTCAGAATCATTCAAAAAAGCCACAGAAGAAAAAACATTATCCTCAAAGAGAAAATTTGGGACAACCTGCATTTCAGGTTTATTTTCATTTAAGGTTGCAATGGAAAAATTGTTCGTCAAAAAATTTACCACTAAAAATTCATTTTCATCAGGAATTTTAAATACTTCAACTGGCATCATCCTTGTTTCACCTGTATTGTAAGGAGTGACATCTGAAACACTTTTATGTAAAGTTGAGTCAAAATCCACCAGCGTCTCATAAAAATTTGTAGTGTATTCCTGATCAAAGGTACTAAAAGAAGGAAAAACTACCCTTAATTTTCCATCTTCATCGTAAAAAGAGGAAATATGTGATAGGGAAGAAATGTTAAAAAGATAAGGGGGCATATATATTGCTTTAAAGATGGAAACATTTCTCCAGTCGAGGACAAGCACTCCAGCAGTACCAACACTGTTAATACCAATGGTATCCACCTTATTGTATGAACTGCTAACACATATTATGTAATTGCCACTTGAGTCAAATTGTAAATGACCAGGATTACTTGTAACCTCAAAGCAGATATCATTCCCATTTTCATCTTTTAACCTCTCTCCAGTATGAGGATCAAAGTAGTATATTTTATCGAGGGGTTGAATGGGGGTTGGCGTATAATGTCCTATGGAAGAGATAAAACCAATTGAATCATCAGGAGTTAAGAGCACATTGGTATAGTATGTAAAATTTGGGATGTGTTCCCCCTCCTGATAAGAATCATCTATAAAATGTATTCTAAATTTTTCAGTAAAGGTATTTAAATCTACTATGGAAACAGTATCTTCCCCGGGATTTACAACACATAAAAATGTCCCATCATGACTAATGGTAATGGGACCAGGTCCTCCCTGACCGAGAAATATTTCATCCACTACTTCGCAGGTGGAACAATCAATTTTCAAAAGTTTACTATTTCTATCAAGGTCGGTAATTGAAGAATCCACATAACAAAATTTACCATCGAGGCTAAATACCATATTGCTTCCAAGGGAAAATTCATAACCATCAAGGTTAACGCTATTTACCACCTCCATACTGTTGAGATCCACAATTGAAATCGAGGCATCATTTCCTCTCAAATCCCCCTGATTTAAAACCCATAAATATCTGCCATCATTTGTAAGGGTCATTTGATAGGGATTCTCCCCCATTTCAAGAACTCTCAAAAAGGCATCCTGTGGATTATCGGCTAAGGGATTAAAAAATAAGAGATACCCATTTTTACTCTCTGTATTTTTGGAAGTCATGAAAAGGCACACCCATTTATTCTTCTCCAGCATTAAAATTTTTGGAGGCACTATATCTACATTATTGATGGAAAAGGAAAGTCCCAATTCTTTTATTTCAGCAGGCGCATTTTCCCCATTTGGATCTATGGTGTTTACTATATATCCCTGTGAAAGCAATAATATACCTAAAAAATATATCAGAAAAAGAGTTAAAACCTTTTTAAGCATGTAACACTCCCCATTTTATTTAAAAGGGAAATTTTAACACAAAAATTTAAAAATTAGATAAAAATAAAAATTTGAGGTATAATTTTCTTGAAATCTTTTAGGAGAGAGGTCATGGGCGCTGGAATACTTATATTGATTCTCTCAACTTTCTTTCTAATAGCCTATTTCATCTATGGAAAAAAACTTGAAAAAATTGTAAACATAAATAAAGGTAATCCGACTCCATCCCACACTTTAAATGATGGAGTGGATTATGTACCCACAAAGAGGGAAATCCTTCTTGGACATCACTTTGCCTCAATCGCAGGGGCAGGCCCCATAGTTGGCCCCGTACTTGCCGCTCAATTTGGATGGCTTCCTGCATTTTTATGGATACTCTTTGGAGCAATCTTCATAGGGGGTGTACACGATTTCACAACACTCATAGCCTCGGTAAGGCATAGGGGGAAAAGCATAGGAACAATAATAGAAGAAACCATTGGCAAAAGGGGAAAGGTTTTATTTTTAATATTTGCCATTTCAACACTTGTGCTTTTAATTTCGGCATTTTCAATAATAATAGCCCACACATTTGTCAAATACCCTCAGGCAGCCACTGCTTCAGTGATTTTCATTGGAATTGCAATGTTGTTTGGCTTTCTAAATAGAAACAGCAAAATCCCCTTCTTCTTGCTATCTTTAACTTCAATAATTTTACTTCTTGCTGGAATACATCTTGGAATTTTATTTCCCATTAAACTTTCAGTTAATACATGGATGGTCATTCTGTTTATATACATCTATATAGCATCTGTAACACCTGTATGGGCACTTCTCCAACCAAGGGACTATCTAAATTCATTCCTGCTATATGGAATAATGATCCTTGGAATAATAGGAATACTCTATCTAAATCCAACACTTAAATACCCTGCCTTTTCCTCATACCACCAGAAAATTGGGGATATGTTTCCCATTTTATTCATAACAATAGCATGTGGTGCAATTAGTGGATTTCACTCCCTGGTGTCCTCCGGCACCACATCCAAACAACTGGATTCTGAAAAGGATTCAAAACTTATTGGATATGGAGGAATGCTAATTGAAGGGGTACTTGCTCTCATAGCCCTCATAACTGCAACATATCTGTCAAAGGGAAGTTACTTTAAATTACTTGGACCAAATGGGAATGATGCAATAGGAGTATTTTCTAATGGTTTAGGATTTTTCATGAGTAAGTTGGGAATTCCACTTGAAAGCGCTGTTATATTTTCTGCTCTTGCAATTTCTGCCTTTGCGTTGACAACCTTAGACACATCATCCAGACTCTGCAGATTTGCCTTTCAGGAACTTTTCGAAGACACAAAAAATAAAAAAGTGGAAAAATTTATTGTAAAAAACAGATACATTGCCACATTCATCATGCTACTGATTGCTGGAATAATGGCTTCAGGAAAGGAAGTATTAAAGATATGGCCCATGTTTGGGAGTGCAAATCAACTACTTGCTGCAATTTCTCTACTTGCTGTAGTGCTCTGGTTAATAAAGAAAAAAAGAACTTTTTTATTCGCATTAATACCAATGTTATTCATGTTCCTAATTACAATTTCCTCTCTTCTAAATATTGGCATCTTAAATTTAGAATCCCTTAATTCACAGGATAAAATGACGGTTATAATAAGAATTGCCGTTACACTTTTTCTTTTGTTTGTAGCATTTTCTCTTATTTTTCTTTCTTTTTCAGCAATTAAAAGGGAGAAAAAATCATAGATTGAAGTCTGCTTTGATCTTTTTTACAAACTTTTCAAAAAAATGGGGATTTACTTTTGAGATTCCATCAATTCCAGGATTTCCATTCACTTCAAGAACTATTGGACCATTTTTTGTTTCCAATATATCAACTCCAGCCATGTAAAGTCCAAGAGCCCTTGCTGAAGTAATTGCAATATTTCTAAGTTCGTCGGATATTTTTACTGGATAAATATTCCCTCCAAGAGAATAATTACATCTAAAATCCCCTTTTCTCGCAACTCTCTTCATGGAACCAATTATCTCATCTCCAAGAACAAAAATTCTTAAATCCTCATGGCAGTCCCCCCTCGATTCATAAAATTTTTCTACGAGTAAAATCTGGTTTCTGTCCTTTTCCCATAACCTCTTAAAAATTTCCACCACACACTTTAAATCCATGCAAAAATATATATCTTTCCCCTTGGAGCCCACATCTGGTTTAATTATTATTGGGAATTTTATATCAATATTTGATATATCTTCAATCTGCCTTACCAAAAAGGTATGCGGAACAGAAATTCCCTTTTCATGCAATATACATCTTGAAATAAATTTACTCTTTGCAAGAAGATATCCCCTTATGGAGTTAAAATAGGGTATTTTGAATTTACCAAATATTTCTGGAAGATATAAGTCCCCCAGACCGGGTTTTGAAAATCCAAGTTTAAAAATGAAAAGTGAAAATGTCCCAGGATTAAATGGGCTGTTCCGATAAAATAACTTTTCTACATCATCCTTCAAACTGAGATAAAAATCTCCATACCTTAAAAGTTTACACTCAAAACCTGCCCTTTCAATTTCATCCTTTAAACCAAGGATTGCCCCTTCAAATTTTTTCTCTCTTATCAAAGTTGAAATTATTCCTATCTTTCTCTTGAAAACCACTCCTTCAACCTATCATAAATCTCTTTTTTCTCAACTTTTTTGAAAAAACTTCCAATATTTGGTTTACTAAATCCATATTCAAAAAAATCATCAAATTCCTCTTCCTTAAGTTCCACTTCTTTTAAATGGGCAGGTAGATTTAATTTTTTGAGAAAATCAACAATGTATTCACCTGGATTGTCTTCAGGCGTTAAAAATCCCATAAAGAAATCCACCTTTTCCTCAGATATTTCTTTCAAATACTCTATATAGAAAGGTAAAAGCGAAGAATTGGCAAAGGAATGGGGCACTTTTTTCACTTTGGTTAAATAATATCCAAAGGCGTGAATCAAATTTGTACCCGTATGGGCTATTACCATCCCTCCCAGAGAGGAAGCAAGCAGTAATTTTTCAAAGGATTCTTCCTTCTTTTCAGACACAATGGGCAAAAACTCAAGAATATTTTCCATGGAACTTATTGCAAGATTCTCTGTAATATCATTTGATCTTATTGAAAAGAATCCCTCAAGGGAATGGCAGAAGGCATCTATAGCGGTGGCTGCTATCCATCTAAATGATAAAGTATCAAGAAGCATAGGTTCCAAAAATGCATAGTCAGGAAAGGAATTCTCAGTAAAGAAACTAAATTTATCTCCATTTTCATCTGTAATTAATGCATATTGATCCACCTCAGAACCTGTACCACAGGTTGTGGGAATGGCAACAAAAACCACATTTCTATTTTCCACCACCTTTTTTTCCTTCAAAGAAACCTCTGGATTATTTTCATTTAAAACAGTTACAGATGCCTTTGCACAGTCAAGGACACTTCCACCTCCAATTGCAACAACCACATCCACCCTTTCCTTTTTTATGAACTCTCTCAATTTTAAAACTTCAGATATCAAAGGATTTTCATTTATTCCCTCAAAAAATACAACCTCATTGTTTTTTTTAAGTTTTGCAACCATCTCATTAAATTTGCCATTTCTTTTAATGGATCCCCTTCCAATTACCACCATTATTTTTCTTTCTTTAAAGATACCCTCAAGGCTATCAGAAGAGCCATTTCCCCAAAATAATCTTGTTGGTGAAAAAAATCTTTTCATCTTAACCTCCCCAAAAATGAGTAAAGAAGAATTATACATTCATAATCTAAAATGAAAAACCTAATTTTAAGAACAAATATTAAAATTATATTGCAATTATTTTAATATTATTTTAATATTTAGATTCATATTGAAATAAGGAGTTTCAACAAATGGATAAAGAATTAATTTTAAAACACATAGACAAAATCTTTGAAGGCTTCATAAAAAAGGATTTTGACCTCTTAAAAAAAACACATAAACCCAGGTGGACAGGATTTTTGGCAAGTTCAAGGGAAATAATAAAAAATAGAGAAGAATACCTTAAATTTCTTAAAGAAAAACTGGAAAAAATAGATTATGAAAGATACAAAATTCTGGAAATCAACTTCCACTTTAATGGAGATAGTTGTGTTGTTCCCTACATTGCAATTTTATCCGGAAAAATTAAAGGTGGTAAAAATGTGGAATTTAAATTGAGAATAGTAGATTTTTTTGTAAAGGAAAATGGTGAATGGAATTTAGCCGGCTCCTGTGTAAATTTACACCCGGATGAACTGGATAAAAAATTTCAAAAAAACATCAGATTAATACTTAACGAATAATCTGGAGAAAAAAATGGAAAACAACTATCAAAAAATTAAAAGACTAAGAGAAAAAAAAGAAGAACTTCTCCTGGGAGGAGGAAAAGAAAAGATAGATAAACAACACAAAAAGGGAAAACTAACTGCAAGGGAAAGGTTGAATCTGCTCTTTGACGAAAACACCTTTTGTGAAACAAAGATGTTTGTGGAGCACAGATGCAGTGAATTTGGTATGGATAAAGTTAAAATTCCCTGTGATGGAGTGATTACAGGTTCGGGACTTGTAAATGGAAAACTTGTCTTTGCCTTCTCTCAGGACTTCACTGCAATGGGAGGATCCGTAGGAGAAATGCACGCAAAAAAAATTGTTTCAATCATGCAGGATGCACTCAAATGTGGAGCCCCCATCGTTGGAATAAATGACAGTGGAGGAGCAAGAATTCAAGAGGGTGTGGATTCTCTAAGTGGATATGGAAAAATTTTCTACCACAACACCCTCCTAAGTGGTGTGGTCCCTCAAATTTCTATAATTGCCGGTCCATGCGCCGGTGGAGCTGCATATTCACCAGCACTTACCGACTTCATAATAATGGTCAGAAACACATCAAAAATGTTTATAGCAGGTCCCAATGTGATCAAAGCAGCCACAGGAGAAACAATTTCAGAAGAAGACCTGGGAGGGGCATATGTTCAAACCCAAAAAAGTGGAAATGCCCATTTCATAGCAGAAAATGATGAAGAAGCAATATTTATTGCAAAAAGGTTGCTATCTCTTTTACCTTCTAACAACATGCAAGATCCACCCAGCCTAAAATCAAGGAAAATTGTTGTAAAGGATAATCCAATCCTAAATGAAATAATTCCTGACAACCTGAGAGCCGCCTATGATATGAAAAAAATAATAGTAGAAATTGTAGATGATGGGGAGTTTCTTGAAGTGCATAGAGATTTTGCCCCAAATTTGATAACTGGTTTTGCAAAGATAGGAGGTTTTACATTTGGAATAGTAGCAAACCAACCTATGCAACTTGCTGGAGTATTAGATATAGATGCAAGCACAAAGGGAGCAAGATTCATAAGATTTTGCAACATATTCAATATTCCCTTACTTACACTGGTCGATGTACCCGGTTTTCTTCCTGGAATTGAAGAAGAACACAGGGGAATAATAAGGCACGGAGCCAAAATGTTATTTGCCTATAGCAGTGCTACTGTTCCAAAAATTACTATTATTGTCAGAAAGGCATATGGTGGAGCATATCTCGCAATGTGCAGCAAGGATTTAGGGGCAGACAGGGTATTTGCCTGGCCTTCAGCCGAAATTGCCGTAATGGGAGCAGAAGGAGCAGCCTCAATAATTTTTAGAAAGGAAATAAAAAATTCTACACAAAAAGAGGAACTTCTCAAGGAGAAAATTGAAGAATACAGAAGAGAATTTTACAATCCATATTATGCTGCTAAAAGGGGATATATAGATGATGTAATTGAACCATCTGAAACAAGAAGAAAAATAATACTTGCAATAAACGCACTAAAAAATAAAAGAGAATTTAGGCCACCCAAAAAACATGGGAACATTCCTCTTTAGAGGTTATAAAAATGGAAAACTTAAGAGAAACAATTTACCTGTTGTTTACTGGAATTTCAGTGGTATTTTTATCTTTTTTCTTCCTTCAAATGGCCATACTAATAATTGAAAAAATTGACAGATTGCTAAACAGAAAAAGGAAAGATGAAAAAATATCTGAAAGTGAACAAGATCAGGAGGAACTAATCGCAGTTATAGCAGCAGCAATAAATGAGACAATGGGGAAGGAGTGTAAAATATATACCATTTCCATTCCAGGAGAAGAAGAAGAATGGATCTCATCTGGAAGATATGAAGTTTTACATTCACACAATTTAAAAAAATAGGAGAAAAAAAATGAAAAAATTGAGAGTAACAGTAAATAACAAAACATATGATGTAATAGTTGAAGTAATTGAAGATACGGAAAAAGAGTACACTGGATCAAATTACATGAAAGACATCCCTGTAAAAAATGAGTCCTCTGGGAAAATCCCAAGAGTAGAAAATACCCAAAAAACACAAAATAAAGAAAAGGGTGTTTATGCACCAATAGTTGGAACAGTGACAAAAATTTTCGTCAAAGAGGGAGATACCATTAAAAAGGATAGCCCCATTCTGGTTCTTGATGCAATGAAAATGGATACTTACATAAATGCACCTGAAGATGGGAAAATAAAGGAAATTAAATGCAAAGTTGGGGAAAATGTATCGGCAGGAAAATTACTTGTCACACTTGAATAGGTGGAGGTAAAAAATGGTTGAAAAAATTCTCATATATCTTCATAACACAGGTTTTTATCATCTAAAAGTAGAGAATTTAATCATGATGGTAGTTGCCTTAATTTTAATATACCTTGCCATATATAAAAAATTTGAACCCCTATTACTCCTACCAATAGGATTTGGATCCCTACTTGTAAATCTCCCACTAAATGGTTTAATGTCCCCACCAACAAATGGAGGAATAGGTGGTCTCTTTTATTATATATATCATGGAGTAAAACTTGAAATTTTTCCCCCTTTAATATTTTTTGGCATAGGGGCACTCACAGATTTTGAACCTCTAATTGCAAACCCCAAAACCATTTTTCTTGGAGCAGCTGCACAGATGGGGATATTTATAACCATGATAGGAGCTGTTCTATTAGGATTTTCTCTTCCTGAAGCAGCATCAATAGGTATAATAGGTGGGGCAGATGGTCCCACATCCATATATACAGCGGCAAAACTTGCACCTGGACTTCTGGGAGCAATTGCAGTAAGTGCTTATTCTTACATGGCTCTTGTCCCTTTAATCCAGCCTCCCATTATGCGACTACTTACAACAAAAAAAGAAAGAACCATTAAGGCAAAAAATTACAGGCAGGTTTCAAAAAGAGAAAAAATTCTTTTCCCTATTTTCGTCACCATTATATGCATACTCATAGTCCCCACCTCGGCAGCCCTCATAGGACTTTTAATGGCAGGAAATCTATTTAGAGAATCTGGAGTAGTTGAAAGACTTACAAAAACGGCACAGAATGAACTGATAAATATAGTTACAATCCTATTGGGTTTAAGTGTTGGGATGACCATGGATGAAAGATTTGTATCCCTTTCAACCCTCAAAATATTATTACTGGGAATCTTTGCATTTGCGTCAGCAACGGCTTCAGGAATAATACTTGCTAAAATTATGAATCTCTTTTCAAGGGAAAAGATCAACCCCCTTATTGGGGCAGCAGGTGTATCTGCCGTTCCAATGTCTGCAAGGGTTGTCCAGGTTGAGGGACAAAAGTACGATCCCCAAAATTATCTTCTAATGTCTGCAATGGGACCAAATGTTGCAGGTGTAATTGGAACGGCAATTGCAGCCGGTTTACTTATTTCAATCCTGGGTTAAAATTACTTTTTTGACAATTTCACCCTGGTCATCATTCTTTCATCCCCTTCAAAGGGGCTCCATCCCTTTCTCAAAATCCTCAACTTAATTTTTCTTCTTCCAAATCTTATGGCCTCTTCAAAGTCTGGAACATAAATATCAATAATTCTCCCCTTTATCAGAGTACCTGTATCCATGGCAGTGTAAATTCCAGAATAATCTCCAGCTTTAATTTCAACTATGGAACCTAAGGGAATTATTCTGGGATCAACTGCTATTATCCCCCTATGCACCCATACTCCAGTTCTGGTTATTCCAAACACACAATAGGCTGTCGCCTCAAAATTGAGCCAGTTATCATCTTTTTCAGCAACACTTTTCCCACTTTTTCCAATATCATTTATCTTTAGAAAATTTTTCAAATTTACAGGGACTATTTTATCTCTTCCCACATCAGTCTTTCTAATTCCAGAATAACTGAAAAAAAGTATAGAAAGTAAAAAAAGATTTAATAAAATCAATGTTAAAAAAAGTTTTTTATTTACATACATCTTTTCTTCCCCCAAAATCACACTTTCACTAATTTTTGAAGTATAATAAAATCTTCATATAATATAGATTATTTTTTTAAAAATTTGTAGCAAAAAAAATGGAGTATTGACAATGATCTATTTTTCAAAAAATCCCGTTGGGTGGATTGAAGTAATATGTGGCCCCATGTTCAGTGGAAAAAGTGAAGAACTTATCAGAAGGCTTAAGAGGGCTGAAATTGCAAAACTGAGAATTCAGGTTTTCAAACCTGAAATTGATGACAGATATAGCACCACACACATCGTATCCCACAGTGATCTAAAATATAAAGCGGAAATTGTTAAAAATAGTGAAGAGATCTTTAAAAAAGTTAAGCCAAGAACCGAAGTCATTGGAATAGATGAGGCACAATTTTTTGATATGGGAATAGTTGAGATATGCAATAAACTGGCATACTTAGGGAAAAGAGTAATAGTAAGTGGTCTCGATATGGACTACAGAGGTATACCCTTTGAGCCCATGCCCCAACTTATGGCAATAGCAGAAATTGTCACAAAACTTAATGCCATTTGTTCCCAATGTGGGGCACCAGCATTCTATACCCAGAGGAAAATCCCGGAAGGGGAACGGATTGTAATAGGTGATGCCTCCATATATGAGGCAAGATGCAGAAGATGTTTTGAACCTTATATGGAGGGAGATGGAGAAAAAAATGATAAGTAGAAATTGCCTTATTATCTCCGACTTAGATTGGGTCACAAAAGCAATTGAAAACCTACTTCTAAAAGAGGGATTTAATGTATATACTGCCAAAGATGGAAGTTCCGGAATTACGATAGCAAAAAAAATCCCCATACAACTTGTAATAACTGGAATGGTAATGCCGGGACTTAAAGGTGATGAAATAATAAGGGAAATAAAAAATATCGACAAAGAAACTGTTGTTTGGGTAATGACCGAGGAAAAAAATTTCAACCTGGATTTTGTAATTGAAGCCATGAAACTTGGAGCCGATGACTATTTTGTGGTTTTTAAGGATCTCCCAATGGACAAAATGAGAAAGAGTCTTGTGAATTTCATAGAAAAGATGGAACTCAAAAGGAGAAATGAAGAACTTCTGAAAATGGTGGAATCAAAAGAAACAGAGGATGAAATTCAGGGAAATTGTGAAAAAATCAGGGGAGTTTTGTCCATAATAAATAAAGTTGCCCCTACGGATGTTCCGGTTCTGATAACAGGAGAAAGTGGAACGGGAAAGGAACTCGCTGCAAAGGCAATCTGGAAAAAAAGCAATAGAAAAGACAAAATCTTTATTCCAATAAATTGTGGCGCAATACCAGAGAACTTACTTGAAAGTGAACTATTTGGTCATGAAAAGGGGGCCTTCACAGGAGCATATGCATCAAAGGTCGGAAAACTTGAACTTGCAAATGGAGGAACAATTTTCCTGGATGAAATAGGAGATATGCCATTTAAACTTCAGGTTAAATTGCTCAGATTTCTACAGGAAGGGGAAATTGAAAGAATAGGGGGGTCAAAACCCATAAGACTTGACGTGAGGATAATAAGCGCAACCAATAAAAATTTAGAAGAAGAGGTGAAAAAGGGAAATTTTAGAGAAGATTTATTTTACAGATTAAATGTTATTCACATTGATATGCCACCCTTAAGAGAGAGGGGAAATGACATAATACTGCTTGCAAACTTCTTTTTAAAAAATTTAAGTAAAAAAGAGGGGAAAAATATCAAGGGATTCTCCCCCCTTGCCCTATCCAGAATGAAGGAATACAAATGGCCTGGAAATATAAGGGAATTAAAACATAAGATACACAGGGCAATAATTCTCTCATCTGGAGAATTAATAACCGCAGAAGATCTCGGCTTTTATACCAGCGAAAACAGAATTACCCTGCAGGAGGCTAAAAAGCAATTTGAAATGAATTTCATCATGGATGCTTTGATGATGGCACATGGCAACATAAGTAAAGCAGCAAGATCTCTGGGAATAGCAAGACAGCAACTGCAAAGATATATAAAAAAATATGGAATAAATGTGGAGGCTTATAAAAAATAGATGTACCTTTTCTATAATATACTCCTATTTCTCCTACTCCCCATTTTTCCTTTTATATTGATTTACAAGGAGATTAGAGGAAAAAGATATTTAAATTCATTTTTCATCAGAATGGGATCTGGATTAAAAGAAAAAAATGATTCCCAAAAACCCTCAATCCTGATACATGGAGTAAGTGTTGGAGAAATAATAACCCTTGAACCAATTGTAAAAATGATATCAAGAGATGATAAATATCAAATATATATATCTTCAATAACAGAAACTGGATTTTTAATGGCCCAAAAAAAATATCTAAAATATGGTGCAAAAATAGTATTTTTCCCATTTGATTTCCCTTTTTCAGTAAAGAGATTTCTAAAAGAAGTATCACCAGAAAAGATAGTAATAGCAGAAACGGAACTTTGGCCCAATTTTTTAAGAATAGCAAAAAAAATGGGGATAAAAATTTTCATAATAAATGGAAGACTATCTGAAAAAAGTTTCTCAAAATATAAATTTTTTAAACATTTTTTTAAAAAAGTCCTAAAAAACGTTGACGCAGTTTTTGCAAAATCCAATGAAGATGCAAGAAAATTTAAAGAAATAGGTTGCAACGAAAAAAAAATATTCATAATGGGCAATCTAAAATTTGACATCCCCATGGATGAAAGGTTAAATGAAAAACTGCTAAAAGAAATGAAATCAAAATTAACTCCCGGAAAGATTCTCATCTATGGAAGTGTCATGGAAGGAGAAGAAGAAATCCTTCTTAAACTCTTTAAAAAGTTAAGGGAGAAAGAAAGAATATCCCTAATTTTTGCCCCAAGACACATCGAGAGGACAGGGTATATTGAAGATTTAATTAGAAAAATGAATCTTTCCTATTTCAAAAGAAGTGATATAAAAAAAAGTTCTACCAAAAGGGAGATTATGATCCTTGACACCCTGGGAGAATTAAAACAGATATACTCCATAGGCGATATTGTGGTAATAGGCGGATCAATCCTCCCCCATGGGGGACACAATCCACTTGAACCAATTATCTGGGGGAAACCTGTCATCACCGGCCCTCATATGGAAAACTTTAGAGAAATTGTAGAAATATTAAAAGAGGCAGGGGGAATCTCAATCACAGAAGGGACCACCCAATTAGAAGAAAACATTTTAAAACTGATAAGAAATGAAGAAATGGCGAGGGAAATAGGTAAAAAGGGATTTTTAACCCTAAAGAAAAATAGAGGCTGGAGTGAAAAAATTTACAAATGGATAGTCAAAAGTTAAAAAAATATAAATGCATACCCATAAATGTACTGTGTAAATTAAATAACTTAAAGAGAAGTC
>JAMOQF010000219.1 GCA_027064125.1 Acidobacteriota bacterium | reverse complement strand
TCCCCTTGAGGCATATTCTAAATCTTTTTTTGAACTTCCAAAGGGATAGAGTCTAAATGGGTTATCATATAACTTATACTTTATCATATCTTCCCTGCATTTAGGAAAGATCTCCCTGTAAAAGTCAACGATTCTTCTTTTACTCAAGCAAAATTTTCCCTCCTCATCATCCACCGGTATAAATAAAAGTTTTCTGGCCCCAATGGATTTGACAAAACTTCCCATGTTACCCAAGGCCATATAATTTTTCTTTGTTATTAATGTATTTATCCTTATCTTAACTCTTTTCTTTTTCATCTTCCTGGCTTTAAGCAAAAAGCGTATTGCCCTAAGACTCCTTTTAAAGTTTCCCTTCCCCCTATATTTATCATGAGGCACCGGGGTAGGGGAATCAATGGAAATGGATATTGAATCCACCACATCGACCACTTTTAACGCAACATCCAAATCTATTAAAGTTCCATTACTCGTGAGATTTGTCCTGAATCCATACCTTTTCGCAAGGGAAAAAATTTCAAACCAGTCATCTCTTAAAAATACTTCTCCCCCCGAAAAGTGGACTTTCCTGGTTCCCATCTCCTTCAAGCGGGAAAGCAACAAATCCATCACGGAGATGGTCAGACAATCTTCACTTTCAGACATCCAGTATGTACAAAAATCACAATTTAAATTACATCTGCCAGTTATTTTTATTTTTACGGAGTAGGGAAAGAGGGGGGTAAATTTTTTACCCTTTTCCCTGAACTCATTCCCAAATTCTTCTAAAAAATCGTATAGATTTACCATCCTAACCCAAATTCAATGGACTGCCACAATATGGGCACCTGTCTTCATGTATGCTTACACTTGCACCACAGTTGGGGCACTTATAAATTTCAACCTCAAGTTTTACTCCCATTTCAAATAATTTTTCTTCAATAACTTTTATTCTTTCTCTTATTTCTTTTGTCCTTTCAGCATATGCATCACCATCCATTTCTCCAGCATCAAAAATCTTTTTTAAGTCAAAGAGGGAATCAAGCAACATTTTTCTCTCAGCCTTCAGAGCCTCAGGTGTTTCTTCTCGCACCGTAAAAGTAGCCTTTGGTTTTCTGATTCTACCTATTACGGAAGACAATACGAGATAAAAAATGGCAAGTAATATGGCACCAAATACAAAACTGTAATAAAAGGGCCTTGTGGAAAACCTACTCTTAAAGAGATACAATTTATTTGTAAGTAAAGCAGCAAAGACATTTTTATTGGTATCCAATCTGTGTAGAATACCTCCCTTAAGGGAAACAAATTTTGCCCTACCATCACAAACAACCCCAATATCTCCATAACTTGAACCAAAAAGAAGGAAATTTTTTCCAAGATTTACATCAAATATCTTTGCCAGTTCAACTATTTTTCCTGTGGCATGAAAAGTTTTCACATCAGGTTTACTCAAAACCCCAGGAGATTTTTTATTAAATTTCAACTCTTTAATTACACTCTTTTTGGTTCCATAGAAAACTTCCACATTATCCGGATTTCCATCAATGTCAAAAGATCTTATTTCTGTGATTTTTGTCTTCCACCAATATTTTCTATAATCTATCATCAAAGAGTCCCCTCTAATATCAATTACGAGTATGGTGGGATCTATTTTCTTATCATTGCCAATCAACACCTCATCATCTCCATCAAAATCAACATCATAGCACCTCATCTTTCTTAAAATCTTCTTACTATTCCCTCTGGAAAAGACTTTTATCTTATCAATAACATTTCCACTTAAATCCATGTAGAACAAAAATCCACCTTCTATTGAGGCAACTATTCTCTTTTTACCATCTATCGAAGCAATTGTTATATTATTCACTGAAAATGGATTTTCCAAAAAAGCATTCCCTCCTTGAAATCTATTTCCTATAATAGATTTCCTATAAAAATTTGGGAAAAGTTCAATTTCTCCATTGTAACCCCCAATTAATACCTTATATCCAGTATCGTCAGAAAAGAAAAACACCCTGAAGGGTTTCATATAAAAAGGAGAGTCCTCTCCAAATGTCTCTCTTTTAATAAAAGCCCCATTCCCCCTCAAAATTTCAAAAAAAAGGGTCTTCCTTGCTCGAGAAAAACCAACAACAAGGATTTCATTTTTCCCATCCCCATCCACATCGGAAAGGCCAGTCTTGATGTAATCACATTCTCTGCTGTAATCCTTGCTGAAAAGTAACTTGCCGTCTTTATTAAAAACTTTTATTCCATTTATTTCTGCCACAAACAAATCCTTTTTATCGCTACTTGTAAGCCTTATAAATTTTACATATTCCCCCCTATTAACATTTGTTTCCCACAATTTCTTCAATTTCCACAATTTTCCCTCACCCTTGTCAAAATAAAAACCTGCAAATATTATCAATCCCACAATTATTACATCTCTAATTATATGTCCTAAACTCCTTTTAGCCACGATCTACCTCCTTTCTCTCAATACAGGAATATATGAGTTTCAAAATTTCAAGAATCTGATTGACATTTCTCGGATCAAAGGCAAATTTAGACTCTATTATTCCAGCTTCGTGGTTATAACAAACCATGTTTTTAAAATCTCCCAACTTTCCAACATTTAAATAATACTTTTCCCTATCAATCTTTATTTTCACCTTCGCTTTATTACCCTTGTCATATGTATATCCCTTTTTCACTTTATAAAGAGAAAAAAGATGTAAACTCAATTTGCTACCATCCACAAGAGCCATATTTAAATTCAACCATTCCCTTCTGTAATACGCCTTTCTGAATGTAGACCTGTACATATTGGATTTTTTAATTGGATTTGTAAGATCAAGCCACCCCACCACATTTTTCTCAGAATCATCCTTTAACCTGTGCAAAATTTTGAAAGCCCCGGGAAAATAGATTTCATCCACCTTTACTTTAACCTTAGACCTAATTATTAGCATTCCAATAAAGGAAAATATTAAAAAGGCAATTCCAATTAACAAAAACATGGAAGTTTCCGGATTAAAAAATATGGAAAACAAAATTAAAATAAAGCCCACCAAAAAGCCAATATTGGTATATTTATAAAACCTTCTCGCATAATTACTTGCTTTTTCTCTACCTTTTTTGATTTCCTCAAGTAAATCAAGTATAAATTCGGGTTTTTGATTTAATTCCACATATAACTCAGCGGACATAAAACCTCCTTATAAAAAGTGGGATCTCACTTTAGAAAAAATATAATCTGCCCCATTTTCAAAGGAAATATTTTCCTTTAAAAAGAATTTATCAATATTTTCTTCTAAAATTTTTATGAAATCCCTACCATTTTCCACTAAAAAATATTTTTCCTTATCAATTCTCTCATATTGGTTATCTATCTTTCTCCTAAATGGAATAAAAATCGCAGAATTAAACAAGGTGGTGGTTTCAAAATAGGAATTATACCCCCCACCGGTAACAACAATGTCAAATGCAGGTAAAATTTCCATTACGGGAAAATAGTTTAGATTAAACCCATCAATTTTCATATCATTTGTAAAATAGGATGAGGAAAAATAAAACTTTAATCCAAGTTCTCTGGACACACTATGAGAAATCTTTGTCCACTTCATAACCTCATCTCTCTTGGTGTTGTGATAAAAGAACAAAGTTTTTTCATTTTCATAAATCCCAATTTTTTTCCTCAGCAAATCCCTATCCCCAACCTCATTGAAATTTCTTATCAAAACAGGTGGCAACTTTCTCAAGTCAAAAACCATAAAAAAGCCTGTATGGAAGCATTCACTCCTTTTTATAAAAATCTTCTTGAAGGGAATTTCTTCAAGTTCCCCAAAGCATCCCCCTGGAAAGGTATCCACAAAGAGCAAATCTGGTTTATACTCGAAAATTTTCTCTCTAATTTTCTTCCCCAATTCAAAAATATCCTTTTTTTTAGTGGGAAATCCACAAATTTTAATTCCTTTTTCACTTACGAAATCCACGAATTTGGAAAGGGCCAGAACTTCCCTTTTACATCCACTGAATTTCCTTAAAATAGACAGGGCCCTTACAAGATGTCCAGTACCTCCTCCAATTGCATAGTAAAGCAGTTTCAACTTAAATCCTCTATTCCCTCAATTCCTTTAGATTCCTGATAGAGATAGGAAGAATATAAATAATCCTCCCCATACAAATACCTGAATCTGTCTTCCAAAATGCTCTTATCCGGATATGGAATATTGTTATAACAATATTGGCAGAAAATTTTTCCACCAGAAACAATGCTGTGATCTTCACAAAGAGATTTACCACATTTGGAACACTTTGCCACACTCTTTTTCCCACATATCCTCGGAATTAAATATCCTATAAATACCTCACATTTTCCCATTTACAATTTTCCCTTCTCAATTAATTTTAAAAATTCCTTTTCATCAATGATCTTTACACCAAGACTTTTGGCTTTTTCATACTTTGAACCCGGATCTTTCCCAACAACCACAAAGGATGTCTTCTTGCTCACGCTACTTGTAACTTTTCCCCCAAGGGATTCAATCTTTTCCTTTGCCTCATTTCTACTCATTGATGAAAGGGTTCCGGTAAAAACAAAGGTAAGTCCACTCAAATTTCCACTTGCACTTTCATACCTACCCTCCATATTTACCCCAGCCCTTTTTAAATCCTCTATCATTTTTCTATTTTTCTCATCTTTAAAAAAATTTACGACACTATTTGCCACAACTTCTCCTATTTCATTTATAGCCATCAACTCATCCATATTTGCCTTCATAAGATTTTCCATACTCTTAAATTTTTCAGCAAGGATCCTGGCGGTCTTCTCCCCTACATATCTTATACCAATACCATAAATTAATCTGTGAAATTCCCTCTTTTTACTTTTTTCAATTTCCTCAAAGAGATTTTCAGTGGATTTTTTTCCCATCCTTTCAAGACTCACAACCTTCTCAAAATCGAGAAAATATATATCCGGGATACTTTTAATCAATCTTTTCTCAACAAGTTGGTCAACAAGCGATTTCCCAAGTCCCTCTATATCCATTGCCTTCTTTGAAGCGTAATGAAGGATTGAACCCTTTAATTTTGCAGGACAATTCACAGAAATACACCTGTAAACAGCTTCCCCTTCATCCTTAACTACAAGTCCACCACAGACAGGGCATCTCCTGGGCATTTTAAACTCTCTAACATTCTCATCTCTCTTTTCCTTAAGTACCTCCA
>JAMOQF010000218.1 GCA_027064125.1 Acidobacteriota bacterium | reverse complement strand
GTGGATCTTTAACTCCAGAAATGGTTTTGGGTGTTCTTCTGTAATAGCCATTTGCTCCTGTTTGATGAAATATAAAGTGTTTTCCCATCCCTTACAGTAAAACTTTTGTGAATCTCTTTGAAAAGTTCAGAATTCCACGTAAAAATTAAATATACTCATATTGTTTCATACCTTTTCGGGAACTTTATTCTGAGGTTAATTTTAATCTGTTTTTTTTATGCGAAGATTTCTTCCTCCTGAAACAATTAATGTACACTGTTAAAAAGCCATATTTTTAAAACAATTTTATTTATTCTTAAAAAATTAATAAAAATTGATTTTTCTTTACTTTTTTTTTATTATAGGGATTTATAAAGGAAAAATGGGGAATTAAATGGAAAAAGAAAATAGTAAGAAGGAACTTGAACAATTTGAAAAAACCCTTGCCGAAATTGAGAGGCTCGGGGAAAATGAAAAAACAAGGAAAGAAATTGAAGACCTTAGAAAAAAAATATCTGAACTTAAAAAGAAAATACTTTCGGAATTGACTCCCTGGCAGAGGACAAAGCTTGCAAGACATGAAAATAGACCATACTCTTTGGATTACATAGAAAGATTATTCACAGATTTTGAGGAAATCCATGGAGATAGAAAATATGCAGATGATCCGGCGATAATTGCAGGATTTGGATTTTACAAGGGAATACCCGTAGTGGTTATCGGACAGCAAAAGGGAAGAAATTTAAAAGAAAGACAACATAGGAATTTTGGTATGCCTCAGCCTGAAGGATATAGAAAGGCAATAAGGGTTATGAAAATGGCTGAAAAATTTGGAAAACCAATTTTTACATTTATAGACACGCCCGGTGCATACCCTGGAATAGGAGCAGAAGAGAGGGGACAGGCGGAGGCAATAGCATACAATTTGAGGGAGATGGCAAAGTTAAAAGTTCCCATAATCTCAAATGTGATAGGTGAAGGTGGATCTGGAGGTGCCCTTGGTATAGGGGTTTCAAATAGAATCCTAATGCTTGAAAATGCTATTTACTCAGTAATTTCACCTGAAAGTTGTTCCGCAATACTCTGGAAGGATCAGGAGCATATCAAAGAAGCCGCTGAAAATCTGAAGTTAACATCTAAAGATCTCTTTGAATTTGGAATTGTGGATGAAGTAGTAAAAGAGCCGGAAGGAGGGGCACACAATGACCACGATCTCGCAGCAAAATTTTTAGATGAAGCAATGGAAAGGCATTTAAAGGAACTTATGAAACTATCGGGAGATGAATTGGTGGAAGATAGATATAAGAAATTCAGAAAAATGGGGGTAATTGCAGGTGAATAATCAAAAACTTGCGGAAAAAGGGGTCTTTATTGAGGAAAAATATTGTAAAAAATGTGGTAGGTGTGTGCTTGCCTATCCAGAGATATTTTACTTTGATAAAAATTTTAAAGTTAAGATAAAAGATGGAAAAAATATAAATGGGGAAATAAAAAAAATTTGTCCTCATGGAGCCATTGCCATAAAATGAAGAAATATATTTCCTTTTTAATAATATTAGCACTTACTTTTACGACAAGTATATACCCATTTTTCGGTTTTGAATCGGTTGCGTTTAATGAGAACACATGGGAAAAAATAAAAAATTCCCATGAAAAGGCAAAAAATTCTCTACCTGATCTCTTTAACTATAAACTTGCAAATCTATACCTCGATCTTGGAGAAAGGGAACTTGCTGCAGATGAAGTTTCCTACGCCTTTGAAAAACTCCTATTTTTCGGAGAGGACTACTTTGACACTTACACAAAATATCCAGAAATAGAGGAACTCTTTTCATTTTACAACACACACAAATCCATAATTGACGAATATCTCGACACCCAAGATGATACATACCAGGGAGAAATATCCCCCATTGAGGAAATAGAAAGCGAAAACTTAATGGAAATCAAAATAGATCCTTCAGTAGAAGAAAAATTAAAAGATGATGTAAAAAAGTTGAAATTTGATTTTCCGGTTGTGGTCAATAAAAAGGTATTGAAATGGATGAACTATTTTTTAAATGGAAGGGGTTACAAAAGACTCATAAGGGGACTCAGAAGATTGGGAAAGTATGAAACTATCTTTAGAAATATTTTCAAAGAAATGGGACTTCCTCAAGACTTAATATATTTTGGACTTGTGGAAAGTAACTTCAATCCCCATGCATACTCAAGGGCAAGAGCAAGAGGAATATGGCAGTTTATTAGATTTACAGCAAGAAAATATGGACTCAGGGTAGATTGGTGGGTAGATGAAAGATCAGATCCCATAAAATCAACCTATGCAGCATGTAGATATCTTAAAGACCTCTACAATATGTTTGGAGATTGGTATCTTGTTCTTGCCGCATACAATTCAGGAGAGGGAAGAATTCAGAGACTTGTAAATAGATATGGCACAAATGATTACTGGAAAATCGCAAGGAAATGGAGGCTTCCAAGAGAAACAAGGGATTATGTGCCCCTAATACTTGCCGCAATGATTATTGCTAAAAATCCTGAACTTTTTGGTGTTAAAGTTGATAAATATGATCCATTAAAATACAAAAAAGTAACAATACCGTCGCCCACAGATCTGAGAATAGTTGCAGACCTCTTAAAAATTGATGTGGAGGATCTTAGAGATTACAATCCCCAGTTAAGGAGATTGGTAACTCCACCTGATGTTAAGAGATATACCCTCTATCTTCCTTCCGATTTGAAATCTGAAAAACTTGCAGAATTAAACAATTTACCCAAAAATAAAAGATTAAAATGGGTAAGGCATAAAATAAGAAGAGGTGAAACCCTATCCAAAATAGCAAGAATGTATGGTTCATCAATTTCAGCCATAAGAGATGTAAACAACATAAGAAATGTAAGAAGACTTAGAATTGGAAAGATCTTAATAATTCCCCTAAGCCCCATAGCAAAAAGGTTCAGACCAAAATATAGAGGGAAAAGGTATAAATTAACTGGAAATACCTACAGAGTTAGAAGGGGAGATACCCTCTGGAGCATTGCAAGGGCGTTTGGAGTTGATGTGGAATATCTGAAAAAAGTAAATAATTTAAGGGGAAAAAGGAGAGTTCTTTTAAAACCTGGAATGAAATTAATAATTCCTATAGATGCAAGAAGCAGATATGTAAAAAAATACCACAAAACAAATAAGAAGAAAATATATGCAAAAGAGAGTGGTTCCATTTACATTGTAAAAAGAGGAGATAATCTCTGGAGAATTTCCAGAAAGTTTAATACTACAGTAAATGAAATATGCAGAGCAAACAACATCAGTAAAAGGAAAAAACTTAAACCAGGTATGAAACTCATTATACCCAGAAAGAGGAAATATGCCCTCTTAAAGATTGAAAAAAAATATTTTATTTATAAAGTAAAAAGGGGAGATAATCTCTGGAGAATTTCCAGAAAATTTAATGTCAATATAAAGAAAATTTGTAAAATAAACAATATAACCAAAAACACCAAACTAAAAATAGGAAAACGGTTAAAAATCCCAATAGATTAAAGAAATGAAATTTTCACTGAAAGTTATGTTTATCCCCAAATGCCATATTTAGTTTGAAAACTTATTAAACCCATAATATTTTTTTTCGTATTTTTAATTTTACGAAAAAGGATTGAATATGAGAATTGAACTTCTTAAAGAAATATATAAATCCCACGCAATTTTAGTTTTATTTATTTTTTTATTTCTTCAACCCACATATTCTCAAAATAAAACTAAAACCGAAAAAAAATATAGGGTAAAGTATACAAAAATTCCTCCATCAATTGATGGAGATCTATCAGATCCAGCATGGGAAAACGCTTCACCTGCCTTTCATCTAACCCAACAGGATCCATCATCTGGAGCAAAGGCCACTGAAGAAACAGATGTCATGATAGTTTACAACAATGAAAACATATACTTTGGAATATATTGCCATGATAAATCTCCCGATAAAATTGTTGTTAGAACCATGCAACGCGATGGCCCTTTAGATGAAGATGACGAAATAAGAATATTGCTTGACACCTTCCACGACAAAAGAAATGGATATGTTTTTGAAGTAAATCCAGCAGGTGCAAGGAGAGATGGTCTTGCAAAGGGAGAATACACAGACTATTCATGGGATGGTATATGGTATGCAAAGGCAAGAAAAGTAAATGATGGATGGATAGTTGAAATAAAGATTCCATCCAGAACAATTTCCTTTAAACCTGATCTCGACACATGGGGACTAAATGTTGAGAGAAGGATAAAAAGAAAATTAGAAACTGATAGATGGTCAGGTACACGGGCAGACGCCCACTTTAGCGATCCAGCCGAAGCAGGACTACTTGTTGGTATTGGAAAATTGGTACAGGGTAAAGGGCTCTCAGTAAAACCATATATGAGCATAAAGAGTAATTGGGACAAGGAAAAATCTCCAGATAGGCAAAATTCCCACGATGAGGGATTTGATATCTACAAAAGTTTAACAAGTAATTTAAACGCAGTTTTTACTTATAACACAGACTTTGCTGAAACCGAAGTTGATGCAAGACAGATAAATCTTACGCGTTTCCCTTTATTTTTTCCTGAGAAAAGATCCTTTTTTTTAGAAGGTTCAGGAATTTTTGACTTTGGACTTGGCACAAGAAGAAATTTCATTCCCTTTTTTAGCAGAAGAATTGGACTTGTAAATGGAGAACAGGTCCCCATTAAGGCGGGCGTTAAGTTATGGGGCAGGATGGGAAATACAAATATAGGTATACTTGATGTAAAAACTGATGATTGCGACATTGTTTCCTCTCAAAATCTCTTTGTTACAAGAATAAAGCAAAATATATGGGAGCAGAGTTATATAGGAATGATATTGACAAATGGAGATCCAAAAGGGAAAGAAGATAATACACTTGCAGGGGTCGATTTTACCTATAAAACCACACATTTTAGAGGAGACAAAAATTTCGTAGCAGGTGCATGGTATACTTATTCCAAAAATGAAACAGCAAGTGGTAGCCCAAGTGCATGGGGACTTAAAGTTGATTATCCCAACGATTTCCTGGACGCTTCCCTCACATTTCACTCACTTGGAGAAGGAGTACATCCAGCGCTTGGATTTTTACCCCGCCCGGGGGTTAAATTTCTTTCGTTTGGAGCATCCATTCAGCCAAGACCGAGGAAGTTTGGCATAAGGCAGATGTTTTTTGAAAACTATTTTACATTCTACTGGACTCCAGACTGGCGACTTGAAACGAGAAGATTTTTCTTTGCCCCAATAAATTTAATAACTGAAAGTGGAGAGCACTTTGAAATAAATTATTCCCCACAATATGAGTACTTAGCAAAGCCATTTGAAATTTTTGAAGGAGTTACAATAAAACCGGGTTCCTATAATTTTAACAGATTTAGAGTGGAATTTAACTCAGCAAGTTATAGATGGTGGAAAGTGGATTTTAGAGTGTGGTTTGGGGAATTCTACGATGGAAGGCTCAATCAGTGGGAAACGGGGTTTACTTTTAAGCCAAATGCAAAACTTAAAATAACCACATCACTTGAAAATGACTTTGGAAAACTTTCCGCTGGTAATTTCGTTGAAAGGCTTTTTCAGATGAGAATATCCTATTCCTGGACTCCAGATATCCAGTTTCAAAGTTTTATTCAATATGACAATGTAAGTGAAAATTTTGGCACAAACAACAGATTCAGGTGGACTTTAACACCGGGGACAGACCTATTTATTGTATATAACAGGGGATGGTACCACCTACCAGGTGATTTTTTTTCCATAGTACCTGTAAATGATCAATTTACAATAAAATTTCAATACACCTGGAGGCCCTGATGGGAAAAGGTTATAAATTTAAAAAAGGGGGTTGGGCAAGAAATTTAAGTGGCATTTAAGGGGGCAAGGAAAAGAAAAACTTAAAATTGGCAAGATTTAAAATCTTCTGGCAGAAGCCAATGATTAAAGAAAATCTCTTTTCTTCTCTATAAACCTTTAGGGGGCATTTAGGGGGGGAATGAAAGATGATAAAGAGCGGGGACGGAGCGGGGACAGACCTGAATTTGTAAAAAATTTTAAAAAGTGTCAGACAAGAAAGAGAAAGAAAGTAGGTAAGCAAGAAAGAGTGATGAATGGGAATTGGCATCAGGCTCGCACTAAAAAAGTGAGAGGTTATTTAAGAAACGAGCAGTCTTGAAAGGTGTTTTAATTTTAATGACAAAAATTCAGGGATTTTTTCAAAGAGTCTAAGGTTTTTTTGCTATTTACCATTTTTCTATCCTGAAAGGATATATTAAAAGTTTCGCACAATTAAGTTGACATTATCAAAAATTTCATTTTATGAAATTCTAAAACTCCTGCTGCGGAAAACTTAAGGAATAATAGTCATAAAATTTGTAATATAAAAAGGTATGTTTTCACTTTAAAGAAAATTTTTATCAAAGGGATAGGGAAGTAGTTCCTTCATTTTAAAACTTTTATCCTTCCCTTTTAAATTCATAAGTACTATTTCAATATCTCCACACATATCCCATATCACCTGCCTGCATGCACCACAGGGTGGGGTTAACTCTTCAGTATCAGTTAAAACCAACAACCTTTTAAAGTTTTTATATCCTTCAGATACAGCCTTGAAAATTGCTACCCTTTCAGCACATATGGTAAGTCCGTAGGAACTGTTTTCTATATTGCATCCCCCAAATATTTTTCCATCTTCAGTCAATAATGCAGCACCAACCTTAAACCTGGAAAAAGGAGAAAAACTGTTTTCCCTATATTTCTTTGCAACTTCAAATAATTTTTTATCCATTTTATATCCTTTCAATTATGCCGTTTAAAAGTCTTTCAAACTTATCAGAAATACTATCTGCAACCTCGATTACCTCTTCTTCAGAAAGTCTTTTTTTAAGGATCCCCGCCGCCATATTTGCAGCACAACTTATTCCAAGAATCTTCAAACCAGCATGAGAAGCAACTATTGCTTCTGGAACAGTTGACATACCAACCACATCTGCTCCCAAAATATGGAGCATATTAATTTCAGCAGGTGTTTCATAGGAGGGACCACTCATTGCTGCATAAATACCTTCTCTTAAATCTATACCCCTTCTCTTTGCAACCTCCATGGCAAGTTTTCTCAAATCTAAATCATATACATAGGTCATATCTGGAAATCTTGGACCAAACTCTTCATAATTTTTTCCCCTGAGAGGATTTATCCCCATAAAATTTATGTGATCTCTTATCAATACCAGATCTCCCGGTTTAAGGGATTTGTTAATTGCACCCGAAGAATTTGTAATTATCAAGGTTTTTATCCCAAGGTATATCATTACCCTTACAGGTAAAACCACATCCTCAATGGGATATCCTTCATAATAGTGTACCCTACCCTTCATAATAATTACATCTTTATTAGATAGTTTCCCAAATACAAATTTTCCCTCATGGCCTATAGCAGTTGAAATGGGAAATCCAGGAATTTCACTATATTTTATTTCAATTTTACTATCTATTCCGTCTGCAAATTTTCCAAGTCCAGATCCAAGGATAATCCCAATTTTTGGGGAACCTATACCCCTTTCCCTTAAAAACTTTCCACATTTCTCTATCCTCCCAAAGCCCATATCTCAAACTCCTATCCAAAAAATATTCCTGCAATGGTTGCGGTCATATAGGTAGCCATTGACCCTCCAATTAATGCCCTCAAACCAAGCCGTGCTATATCATGCTTTTTATTCGGTGCAAGGGGACCAATACCACCAATCTGTATGCCAATTGAAGCAATATTTGCAAAACCACACAGGGCATATGAGGCAATAATTTCAGCCTTATCTCCAAGCATATGAACTTTAAGCATTTTCGCAAGTTCTATATAGGCAACGTATTCATTTAAAATTAACTTCTTACCAAATAAACTTCCCACCTTCAAAGATTCAGCCCACGAGGGAACCCCCATAATATAGGCAAGAGGAGCAAATAGATAACCAAAAATCATATCAAGGGTTATCTTTTTATGAAAAATGGGGGTTAAAATAGCTCCTAAAAGTCCATCAGCAAGGGCAATAAAGGCTATAAAGGCCACAAGCATGGCAGCAACATTTATGGCAAGTTGAACCCCTTGAGATGCTCCCTTAGAAGCAGCATCAATAACATTCACCTCTGTCTTTTCCACAATCATCACGACATCTCCAGCAGTTTTGGGCTTTTCAGTCTCTGGAACCAATAACTTTGCCATCATAATTGCTGCAGGAGCAGCCATAACACTTGCTGAAAGCAGATACTTTGCCTTAATACCAAGACTTATATATGCCCCCATAATGGAACCAGAAACGGTTGCCATTCCTCCAACCATTAGACATAGTAGTTCAGAAAAGGTCATTTCCTTTATGTAAGGAGCAATTATCAGGGGTGCTTCCGTCTGTCCCATAAAAACATTTGCAGCAGCCCCAAGGGCCTCAGCACCACTTATCCCCATAAGCCACTTCATAAGTTTTGCCATAAAGTATACAATCTTTTGCATCACCCCAAGATAGTACATCACAGAGAAAAAGGAAGAAATGAAGATGATTATGGGAAGAACCTTAAAAGCAAATATATATCCAGAAAATCCCGGTATAAAACCAATCTTTTGGGCAAGTGGACCAAAAACAAATTCAGAACCCTTATCAGCATATCCTATTAAAATGGTTATTTTACTTGAAATCCACTCAATGGCAGCAATTCCAGGGGGAAATTTTAGAACTAAAAAGGCAAATATCACCTGAAGCCCCACCCCCCAAAAAATAACTTTAAACTTAACCGCCTTACGATTATTTGAAAGTAAATAGGCAACCCCTATCAAAAATAAAAGTCCAATAATACCTATAAATCTATGCATCCTTATCTCCCATTATTTCAAGTAAAATTAAATTTTCCTCAAATTTGCTATCTACCAATTTATAGGACTTATCTAAAAGATCAATAGCCATTTTAACATTACTCTTTTTAGAGTAAAAGACTTTAAACAAATTATCCCCTCTTTTTACCATTTCACCCCTTTTTTTCAATATTTGGATACCAACCGTGTGATCTATTTTTTCTCCCTTTTTAAACCTTCCTCCACCTAAATATTGAAGCGCCCTTCCAATCAGTGAAACATCCTGAAACTTTAAAAATCCTTCTCCAAAAGATTTTACATATAAAAATTTATCTGAAACTTTAATATTTAATGGGAAATTAGCCCCTTGAGATCTAAGATTTTTTAGAAAACACTCATACGCCTTTCCACCATTTAGAGAATCCATTAAAATCTTTTTACCATCTTTCAAACTTTCAGATATTCCTGCAAGAAATAACATGTGGGAGCCCAAGACAAGGGTCAACTCAAGTACATCATTTTTTAAATTCCCCTTTAAAATCTCAATGACCTCTAAGACCTCAAGAGAATTTCCAACAAATTCTCCCAGTGGAAAATCCATATTGGAAATTATACAATTGGTTTTTAAGTTAAATTTCTCAGAGACCTCAATTAATCCCCTGGAAAGAATTTTAGCCTCATTGATATCCTTTAAAAAACCACCACTGCCACACTTAACATCCATAACAAGGGCATCAATCCCCTCTGCAATTTTTTTTGATAGAATACTTGATATTATAAGTGGCATAGAAGAAACAGTGGAAGTTGCATCTCTGAGTTCGTAAATTTTTCTATCTGCTGGAACTATTTCATCTGTAGTTCCAGAAATAAAATAACCACAATCTCTTAAAGATTTCTCCATCTCTGAAGTTGAAAGATCTACTCTATATCCCTCTATTGACTCAAGTTTGTCAAGGGTACCACCTGTGTGTCCCAAGCCCCTACCACTTATCATGGGCACACAGACACCACAACTTGCAACTAAAGGGGCAAGGAGTATTGAAACCTTATCTCCAACACCTCCAGTACTGTGTTTGTCGACCTTTGGAATACCTATTTCCGGAAAATCCAATGTTATACCTGAATTTAAAAAGGTCTTAGTTAAATAAAAGGTCTCATTAAAATCCATTCCCACAAAATAGATTGCCATTAAAAGGGCAGCCATCTGGTAGTCTGGAATTTCACCCTTAAGGTAGGAATTTATAAAAAAATTTATTTCTTCTTCATTTAAGGGATTATCTTTTTGTTTTTTTTCTATTATTTCAAGGGGATTCATATCAAAAAAAAAGAGGAAAGGTACTCCCTTTCCTCTAAAGTACTTACCAATTAAAATTAACCATTCATTCTTCTCTGGAGATTTCTCATCTTTTTTCTGAGCCTTTTGCGTGCAAGAGCCTCTTTAATTCTACGTTTTTCACCAGGTTTCAGGTAAAAGGAATGTTTCTTTACTTCTTTTATAATGTCTTCCTGCTGGACCTTTCTTTTAAACCTCTTGAGTGCATTTTCAAAGGGTTCATCTTCTCTCACTATAACGTATGCCAAAAAAACCACCTCCATTCAAGATTAAAAAATAAAAGAAAATATATATTTTAAAGGGTTAAATGTCAAGAAAAAAAAGGGAGAAGTTGTTTTATACAACTTCTCCCGAAAAGCAAATTCCACTGAAGACTACTGTCCTACAGGTGTACCATTTGAATATTTAAGAACCATTGTGTCATCAATATAAAATGTTGGGTTTGTTGAGTAATCTGGTGTCGCTGTTGCTGTAAAATGTGCACCTGTTGCAGTAATTGAAAATGTATATCCGTCAAAATGAGCAGGAGAAGCTGTAAATCTATCATCCAAGAAACCTTCACTTACAAGGTCAGCTGCAGATCCATATACACCCTGGTGAGTCAATTTTGATGAATAGGAAACTTCTGCTGATGCGACATTTCTAAGTGTTGCAGCAGCTGATGTTGCCTGAGCAGTCTTTTTTGATTCAAGAAGGCTTGGCACAGCAATGATTACAATGATACCAATGATCACGATAACGATCAAAAGCTCAATGAGTGAAAAACCTTTTTTGTTCATAAAAACCTCCTGATTAAAATTTTATCAAATTAATAATAAGCAAAGTTCATGCCACTATAATATAACACAAACACTAAATTTATTCAAATGAAAAAATACAAAATAACATTTTTTGACAGCAAAATGTCATTTTTTGTCATTGATCTTCAGTTTATCCATTCTATGTCTTAAACTTCTATAACTAATACCTAAAAAATTAGCAGTTTCTATTTGAACCCATCTATTCCTTTTTAAGGCCTCCACAACTATTTCTCTTTCTACCTTTTCAAGAAACTTGTCAAGATTTAAATTCGACAAAACAAATTTTTCAAAATAACTAAATTCACCCTTTTCCTCTTTTTTAACAGGACTTGGATCCAGAAATTTCCTAACTGTTTCCTCCCTTATTTCCTTTTCTGTTTCAAGTACCACAAGCCTCTCAACGAGATTTTCCAGTTGTCTCACATTTCCAGGCCAACTATAACTTTTTAAAATTTCCATTGCCTTATCAGTAAAACCCTTAATATTTTTCCCCACTTTATAGCTAAAGAGTTTTAAAAAGTAATTTGCAAGTTCAGGGATATCTTCCTTCCTTTCCCTTAAAGGAGGAACATTTATGGGAATAACAGCCAATCTATAGTACAAATCTTCCCTGAATTTTCCCTCTTTAATGAGTTTCTCAATATTTTTGTTCGTGGCTGCAATAATCCTTATGTCAATTGGAATCTCTTCTGTGCCCCCAAGTCTTCTTATCTTTTTATTTTGTATAGCACTTAAAAGTTTTACCTGCATGGTGGTCGACATTTCCCCAATTTCATCTAAGAAAAGGGTGCCCTTATTTGCCACCTCAAAAAGACCCTTTTTATTGGTATAGGCCCCGGTAAAAGCCCCTTTCTGATACCCAAAAAGTTCGCTTTCAAGCAGAGTATCAGGAAACGCCCCACAATTAATTGAAACAAAGGGCTGATTCTTTCTCATACTTGCCCTATGAATGGCTCTTGCCACAACTTCTTTCCCGGTGCCACTTTCCCCCGTCAGAAATATTGTTGTATCAGTATTTGCAACGAGACCAATAGTTTTAAATATCTCAATCATAGACTGGGATTTGCCCACAATTCTTGGTGAAACTTCAAATTCCCCATGATCATCCTCAAAAAAATATTTGTCCTTTAAATGTCTAACTGCATTATTTACTATTCTTTTAATATCATTAACATCAAAAGGCTTGGTTATATAATCAAATGCCCCCAATTTGAGGGTCTCTATGGCACTTTCAGCAGAAGCATAAGCAGTTATCAATATAAATATTTCTCTTCTATTATTTTCCTTTAAAAATTTCAAAATATCAATTCCACTGTCTTTTTTCCCAAGTTTTAAATCTGAGATTACAATATCCACAGAATTTTTCTTTAAAAATTCTATTGCCTCCGAATAGGAAAAAGCAGTAAAAACCTCATACTTCTCTTTTTTAAAAATAAGTTCAAGCAATTCACAAACACTCTTCTCATCATCAATTACCAAAATCTTCATGTTTAAACCTTTTTAAAATTTAAAATTACTGTAGTACCCCTATTTTTCTCACTATAGACATCAATTGTGCCACCAAGATTCTTAACAAGATTATAAACTATTGACATACCAAGACCACTACCTCTCTCAAAAAAACTACTATAGGGTTCAAAAATGGAGGACAATTCATCACTGTTCATTCCAATCCCAGTATCCCTGAACTCTATTTTAACAAAATCCCCACCATTCTCAAAATTTATTTCAAGTATACCACCATCTGGCATTGCCTTAAGAGCATTTGTAATTAAATTCCAGTAAATCTGCTTCATCCCATCGGGATCACATTCCAGAAAAATAGATTTTTTTCCGGTTAAAACTATTTTATGCTTTTCACTCTTTTCTCTGCTATTTTCAACTAAAAGAAGAGTTTCTCTTAGTAACTCCACAATATTTACCATCTCCAACTTAAATTTTTTATTCTCAGCAAACTGTAAAAATTTATTCACAATTGAATTTAATCTCTTTGATTCCCTTAAAATTATATTCATTAATTTTCTCTCATCTCCACTTATTTCCACAGATTCACCCAGCACCTGTATTGATCCCATTAAAGAAGCAAGTGGATTTTTTATCTCATGTGCGATGGCAGCAGACAGATTTCCTATTGCAGACATTTTTCTCTGAATTTCAAGTTGTTGCTGCATTTTTCTCAATTCCGTAATATCCTGAAACACAAAAATGTACCCAACAACTTCCCTTTTATCCTTTAATAGAAGTGAAATACTTATGCCCAAAAAAATCTTCTTCCCATTTTTAAAATACTCAATTTCCTCTTTTAAACTCTTAACTTTTCCATTTTTTAATTTTTCAATTTTTTTCACAAGATATTTTCTGTCAAGATTTAACAACTCAATAATATCTCTGCCTGTTAAATCCTCTACCCCAAGTGTCCTTTTCCCAACATCATTTATTTTTACAACTCTAAAATTTCTATCGGTAGTCAATAATCCACTTTGCAAACTTGACAAAATATATTCGTTATACTCTTCCAGATTTCTGATTTTTACAAGTTGCTCAGCAATTCTCTTCTTTGCAACTTTAACCCTTTCGGAAAGAATCCCAGACAAAATCCCAACGAGAGAAAACCCAAGAATATGAACTTCCACACCCAGTAACATATCCTTATTGTCTAAAAAATATGAAAAACCATTTTTAAAAATTGGAACTGAATTCAAACCTATAAAGGAAAAAATTATACCAACCGTAACCAGGATTATTTTTTTTAAATCGTAAAAAAGGGAAGAATACAATATGATGAATATATATAAAAGCGGCATCGTGGGAAAAAATTCCTTTGTTGAATAAACAATCACTGTCACAAGAAAGATATCAAACAAAATGGAAAAAAATACCAATTTTTTTTCACTTAAAATCTCAAAGTATTTTGTCGCAAGCAGGATAAAAATGGAAAACAGATAAGATGAATATATGGTGAGATAAAAGTAAAATGGAATCCCAATGCTACTTAAAGAATCTCTCGTAAGATAAACGGAGGCCCATATAATAGAAACTATAATTGATCTAAAGAGTGAAATATTAAATATTCTTTTGTGAATTTCATTCATATATAGGAAAGAAAGAAGGGAGAAAGGTTTTTCTCCCTCCCAGAGTAATCATTAATGTATTCCCGATTTTGAAAGTTTTGCAATGAGTGAAAACATGGGCATATACATGGCAACAACAATCGAACCTATTGTCACTCCAAGAAAGACAAGTAATAACGGTTCAAGTAAAGACATCAAATTGGCAACAGCCCTGTCAACTTCATCTTCATAAAATTGGGAAACCCTCTCAAGCATGGCATCCAATTCACCTGTCTGCTCTCCCACTCGAACCATCTGAATAACCATGGTTGGAAACATCCCACTTTCTTCCATTGGAGTTGCCATATCCCTACCTTTCTCAATTTCACTTCTAATTTTCATTACCGTCTCTTCAAAAATAACATTTCCTGCTGCTTTTGCCGTAATTTCAAGAGCATCTAAAATTGCAATACCACTTGAAACAAGGGTACTGAGGGTTTTTGTAATCCTTGCAATGGTTATTTTGGCTATTAACATTCCAATAACAGGAATCTTAAGCATTAAATTGTCAAGCACCTTCTTTCCATTTTCGGTTTGATACCACTTTTTAACACCATATATTCCAAGTGCCACAAGAATAACAATCAATAATCCAAAATGTTGCAAAAACTTACTGACGGCAATAACTATTTTTGTGGGAACTGGCAAATCAGCCCCCAATCCTTCAAATAAAGATGCAAAGGTTGGGATAACCTTCCATAACAATATAAAAACAGCAGTAATGGCAACGGAAATAACAACTGCTGGATATATCAATGCAGACTTTATTGAACTTTTTAACTTGACCATCTTTTCCATATATGCCGAAAGTCTCTTCAAAATGACATCAAGAATACCACCAGCTTCACCTGCCCTTATCATATTCACATAGAGGGAATCAAAAACATGGGGATGTTTTTCCATTGCATCAGCAAGGGACATTCCACTTTCCACATCTTTCTGCACATTAAGCAAAATTGCCTGGAATGACTTCTTCTGCTGCTGCATTGCAAGTATTTTCAAACACTGTACAAGGGGTAAACCCGATTCAATCATAACAGAGAACTGTCTGGTAAAGAGTGCAAGATCTCTATCTTTTACTTTCTTTTTAACAGTTGGTAAAACAATTTCCTTTCCCTTTTCCTGAATACTTAAAGGGATAATCTGTTCATTCTTGAGAGCAGTCTCTAAAGCCATTTTATTGGGTGCAAAGCGCTCACCTGTAACAATTTGGTTAGTAACTAAATTTTTTCCTCTAAAAACATAAGTTGGCATAATACTCTCCCAATATTTATATTTTTATTAATTTCATCTTCCCATTGGTCTATGAGGTCTTGGTCTTGGAATAGGACCTCCACCACCTGAGGGCCTTCCCTGACCCACAACCCCAACTCCTCTTCTTATTAAGTCCTGTAATTCATCAGGATTAGGCGACTTTGACATGGCATCCTCAAGGGAAACCTGTTTATTTAAATATAAAGTGGCGAGAGATTGATTAAAAGTCTGCATTCCATGTTTTTCCTGTCCTGTCTGCATGGCTGAATATATCTGGTGAACCTTATCTTCTCTTATCAAATTTCTAATAGCAGATGTGGGAATCATTATCTCCATTGCAAGTACCCTACCCTTACCACTTAATTTTGGCAGTAGAGTCTGACATAAAACACCTTCAAGGACCATCGAAAGCTGAGTCCTAATTTGCTGTTGTTGGTGGGCAGGAAAAACATCAATAATTCTGTTTATAGTACTTATTGCTGTATTTGTATGAAGTGTTGCAAAGGTGAGGTGTCCCGTTTCAGCAACCCTTAAGGCTGCTTCAATTGTTTCAAGGTCTCTCATCTCCCCAATGAGCACAACATCGGGATCCTGTCGCAAAATAACCCTCAGTGCATTTGTAAATGAATGGGTATCACTATTTATCTCCCTCTGGTTTACAAGACAATTTTTATGAGGATGTAAAAACTCTATGGGATCTTCCAGAGTTACAATGTGTTCATGTCTCTCTCTATTGATCTTGTCAATCATAGTAGCAAGAGTTGTAGATTTTCCACTTCCAGTTGGACCAGTAACGAGTACCAAACCCCTTGGTTTTTCACACAATTTGGCAACAACAGGAGGTAGCCCAAGAACTTCAAAACTCTTAATTTCAAATGGAATTAATCTGAATACTGCAGCAATGGCACCTCTTTGATAGAAAATATTACCCCTAAAACGGGATACATCTTTAATTCCAAAGGAAAAATCAAGTTCCAGATTTTCTTCCAACCTGTGTTTCTGGGAATCGGTTAAAACACTATAAGCAAGTCTTTTGGTTTCAGCGGCTGTTAAAGGGGGTAAATCAAGAGGCCTCAATTTCCCATCTATTCTAACAGTTGGAGGAGCATTAGTGGTTATATGTAAATCACTACCTCCAAGTTCCTTTAACTTTCTCAAAAGATCAGGTAAAGTTACATGGGCCATAATAACAAAACTCCTCTCTTTCTATTTAGTATAACATTATTTCAAAGAAAATCAATATTAATCTTTTACAGTTTCCCTTAGAACCTCTTCTATTGTGGTAACACCATTTTTAATTTTAATGAGCCCACTCCTCCTTAAAGTTATCATGCCCTGCTCAATTGCCTTTCTTTTAAGTTCCCTTGCAGAAGCCCCTATTAAAATCATTTCTGAAATTTCTTCAGTTATTGGCATAACCTCAAAAAGTCCTACCCTACCCTTATACCCTGTCCCTCCACATACATCACAACCTTCACCTTTGTAAACCACAAGATCCTCAGCTTCTTCAGGGGTAAAACCAATATCAACTAAGGCTTTTTTGGGAACTTTGTCCTCTACTTTACAATTTGAACAAACTCTTCTTACAAGCCTCTGAGCACAAATTAAAAGCAAAGAATTTGCAACCAAAAAGGGCTCTATTCCCATATTTAAAAGTCTGTTTATTGTAGAAGGGGCATCGTTGGTATGAAGTGTACTTAACACAAGATGTCCTGTAAGTGCTGCTTTAATTGCTATTTCAGCTGTTTCAAAATCTCTAATCTCCCCAACCAGGATTATATTTGGGTCCTGCCTTAAAAATGAACGAAGGGCAGCAGCAAAGGTCAAACCAATTTGCTCATGTATTTGTACCTGATTGACACCACTTAAATTAAATTCAACTGGATCTTCAGCCGTCATTATATTAACTTCAGGTTTATTTAACTGACTGATTGCAGAATAGAGAGTATTAGTTTTACCACTACCAGTTGGACCTGTAACCAAAACCATACCATAAGGTTTCGCTATAGCCTCTTGCAAATTTTTAAGAGAACTTGGTTCAAGTCCCAACTTAGTCATATCAAGCATTAAATTTTCTTTATCAAGGAGCCTCAGAACTATCTTTTCACCAAAGAGTGTGGGAAGTACAGATACACGAAAATCTATCTCCTTCCTTTTGCCATCCACCTTTGTTTTTATTTTAATTCTTCCATCCTGAGGTAGTCTTTTCTCAGCTATATCCAGTTTTGACATAATTTTAATACGAGAAGTAAGGGCATCTTTCAATTTCAACGGTGGACTCATAACATTTCTTAAAATTCCATCTATTCTATACCTAACCCTCAACTCTTTTTCATAGGGTTCTATATGTATATCACTTGCTTTCTTTTTAATGGCATCAAATAAGATCAAGTTAACAAGTTTTACAATGGGAGCCTCGGCACTTGACTGTTTTAACTCATCAACATCCATTTCCTCTTCTTCTTCTTCAACTTCAAGGTCAAATTCATCTCTCTTTTCTTCAATACCAATTTCATCATACACTTTCTTCAACTCAATGGATTGGGGGGTACCATAATATTTTTCAATGGCGCGCATAATTGCACCTTCAGAAGCAATCACCGGCTCAATATTAAACCCAGTCATAAATTTAATGTCATCCAGAACAAAAATATTGGAAGGATCCGTTGTGGCAATTGTAAGGGTTGACCCAACCCTACTAAGGGGTATAATTTGATATTTTTGAGCAGTTTCAAGGGGAATAATCTTTATAACATCCGGATCAATTTCAAAAAAATCAAGATTAATTGCAGGAACTCCATATTGTTCCGAAAGAACGTTGGTAATGTCATCTTCTGTAATATAACCCAATTTAACAAGAATTGAACCTATCTTACCACCATATTTTTTTTGATATTCAAGAGCTTCATTTAATTGATCAACTGTGATGTAATTTTTTTCAAGCAAGATATCACCAATTTTTGAGGCCATTTAAACCACCTTCAAAAAAACTTTATTTTATCCTAAAAAAACAACATAAAAATGTCAAGTATTTATAACAACAACCATAAAAAAATAGGAAAAAATAAGTATTGAAAAAAAAATTTTTATTGATAACATTTTCCATGGGAGGAGTGCCGGAGTGGTCGTAACGGGACCGACTCGAAATCGGTTTACTCCATTTAAGGGGTACGTGGGTTCGAATCCCACCTCCTCCGCCATAATCAATTTCATTTGACCATCTTATTTAAAAACACTTTTTCATTCGCCTTTTTTATCGTTTCATCGAAGGAAATCTCTTTAAATGGTGAAATTCCAGAGGATATGCCCACTGGAAATCCCATCTCGTTTTTTTAACAACTGTCGCAATTTCCCAACTCTATTAATTAAAATCTCTCTCTTAAAGGTTGTAATTACTAAGAATTCACCTCAACCATATCTAAATATTCCATCTTCAAGCCTGAAAAACCTTTAGGAGTTAAATATTTACCAAATAAGAGTTTTTAAAATAATCTAAAAAAAGGAGTTTTTTCAATTTTTTTCAATTTTGCCTGATACCTTCAGAAGGCTTTATATTACCATATTTGAGTTTCTTTTCTTACTTGCCAACACTAAAAGCCCTCAGAAGGTTTATAGGAGAATGGAAAAGGAAGATGCTTAATCATTGGTATTTTCCAGAAAAGTTTATTTTTGCCAGATTTTTAATTTTTCCCCTTACTTGCTTACCCTAAAAACCTTGAAAAAATTTATGAGAACAAATGGTGCCAGACAAAAAAGAAAAAATTCTTCTCTTTTTCTCTATAAACACATGGTGGAAATCGTGTGGGGGAATTTTTGCTTGGCGCTTTTCAGCCTGACATTTTTCCCAAATCTCAAATCTCAATTCCAAAATCTCAAATCGTGCCTGACACTTTTTCACTTTTTTAATTTTCCCAAAAATTTTCCCAAAAATTTTTTTATTGCTATATTTTAATTTTTTTCCTATTTGCCTACCCTAAATGCCACTTAAATTCCTTGCCTGACACCTTTCTTAATATCTTTTTCAGGTCTGTCTCCAATTCATTAATCTATATCCAAATTCAAATCTTGCCTGATGCTAAATTTTAAATTTTCAATTCTTTTCATCTCTTTTATAAATCCATGGTTGGATTGTGTGGATGTTATTTTAACCAGTTTATTTCAGCCTGACACTATTAATTTTGATTTCCCCTGGCACCTTTTTCAATTTTCGCTGCGAAATTTGAAGTGGAAGTTAGTGAATAAATATTTTCTCTGTTATAATCTCTCAGATTCAAAATTTATGGTATGTCTCAACTTTATATATTTCTCTTTCAAATGAGATAGGCATATTATTCTCTTCTCTTTCACACTTTACCAGATATTACAACAAAATTCCCAACTTTAAATTGATTTTTCAAATAAAAATTGATTCAATATCGCTTAATACAGAATTAAAGATAAAAAATAATGAAAAAAAGAATTTATCTTTTTTTATTTTTTTTGGCTTTAATGAGCAATCTTTTCTTCTCAAAAACCCTGTTAAAACTAAAAAATGGAGATATAATCAGTGGCAAAACAATTTCCATTGACAAAAACAAAATAGAAATTCTAAACACCTATCTGGGAAAAATAAAACTATCATTATCTTCTATTAAAAAAGGAACAATTAATGAATCAATCCTCTTTATGGATAAAAAATTCAATAAATTGATAATAGAAAATGGAGAAATTTTAACGGATGTAAAAGATAAAAAGAATAAATTCAGTCTAAATTTTGGATATACAGCTACAAGTGCAACAGTTTCCTCAAAAGATACCTTTTTAAAGTATAAATTTGAAAGAAAAATAAGAGAAACCGAAAAAATTCAATTTGGAGGTTATATAATTTACAAAGAAAGCGGAGATAAACTTGCAAATCAGGAAACAGTTAATGAGTTTATATATTCCAGAAGGATCTCTAAAAAATTAGACTTTTTATCGTCAACAACTGTTGAATACAACAAAGTGCAACAGATTCTTTATAGGGGAAATTATGAATTTGCACTGGGTATTCATTTTATTGATGGAAAAAAATTAAATTTAAATGTAAATGCAGGATTCGGTGTTTTAAATGAAATTCTTAAACACGACCAAAAAAATATCTCATCCATTTTTGGCTCATGTGAAAATCTCTCTGCTCGGGTGGGAAACTTCCTAAATATAATTCAAAAACTTAAGTTTATTCAGCATATGGAAGATAGAGAAAACTTTCTCATGAATTTTGAACTCGACTTAAAAACTCCCCTTACTAAAAATTTATCCCTTTTATTTGGAATAATTAACAGATATAATAACAAACCTCAACCAGGGGTAAGTAAAAATGAATTTACAACCATAACCGGTTTAAATTTAGAATTTTGAGGAAAAAATGAGCCATAAAAAAATTCTACTTTTTTTATTTATCTTTTCACTTTTAGCAGCATATACCTTCTCCAAAGAGGAAGAAAAAGTAGTTCGAAGATTGCCACTGAATGGAAAGCAAATGGTTATAAAATCTCTGATTCAAAAAAAAGAGGGAAGCAACCTGATAGCAGAGGGAAAAGTAGAGATTTATTATGAAGGATATATATTTAAGGGAGATTTTATTTCTTTTAACACAAAGACTAATGAAATTAATGGGAAAGGACACATTAGTTTTCAAAAAGATAAACTCTTTTTCAGATGTGAAAAATTTAATTTCAACACAAAAACGGAAACCGGAACTTTTTTCAAAGTTGCTGGAAATACCGACAATTTTGTATATTTGAAAGCAAAAAAAATAAAAAAGATTGATAAAAAAACCTTCACAGTAAAAAAAGGAATACTCTCTACCTGCCCAGATTGCCTCACAAAAACGCCTTACTGGAGTTTAAATGCAACCAGTGCAAAAATTGTTAAAGGTTCTTCCATTACAAGCACAAATTCCACCTTCAGATTGTTTGGTATTCCATTTTTCTACCTTCCCTGGATAAAACTTCCCATCTTAAAAAAGGAGAGAAAAAGTGGTTTTCTAATCCCATCGACAGGCAGTTCTAACATAAAGGGAAGAAAAATTTCAGACACCTTTTATTTGACACTTGGCAGAAGTGGTGATTTATTTCTAACTGGAAACTACTATTCAAAAAGGGGCTGGGGTATTGGAACCCATTTTAGAAGACTTTTTTCTGATATTTCATATGTAGATTTCAAGAGTTTCTCTGTACACGACAGAAAGGGAGATGGCGGAAGTGCAATAAATATCAACTCATTTTTCCACTTTGGAAGGGGTTTCAAGATCATAGTAAGTGCAAATTTAATCACGAACATAAACTTTAGAAGGATATACAGTGAAAACTTTTTTAATGCCATAAGACCTGATGAAAATCTACTTATATATATTGAAAAAAGTGGAAATTATTATTTTCTCTCTTCGCGCATAGAAAGAAATCAATTCTACCTACCAGAAACAAGTATAATACTTAGAAAAAACCCATCATTTAATCTGGATATTACAGGATTTCCAATAATCAACAATTCCCTATATCTCTTTTCAGAAAGTTCCCTCTCCCTTTGTTTTAAAAGTGTAAACAACTGGGGCGGAGATAATGAATCTTTTAGGACTCCAAGCTCCACAAACAGGCTAAATTTAAATTATTATTTTGAATACCCAGTAAAAATGGGGAATCTACTTACAATTACAATTTCACCAAAACTTAGTCATACATTTTATTCAAAATACAAAGAGGAAAATCTTGCCATAGATGGTTCAATCACAAGAAATTATGGCGAACTGGAAATAAAAGTAAAGGGACCGAAATTTTTCAAGAAATACTCAAGTTTTACCCATACATTAGAAACTTTTGCCAACTATAAATTTATATCAGACATTGACAATATAGATAAAATAATAATCTTTGATCCCGTTGATGCAATAATTGGTACAAATGAAATTACATATGGATTTACAAATAGATTTATTAAAAAGAGCAAAAATGGAATTCCTCGGGAATTCCTTTCAATTTCCATATTCCAGCAATACTTTTTTGACTCAAATTTCAATAACAGGATAAAATCGGGAGTAGCAAATATATATTCAAACTTTCTGGAATTTAGCCCTTTTCCATACATATATGGTCCCAAAAGATTTTCACCAATTGGAATTTATTCAAAATTTTATCCCACAAATTATTTCTCTGCGGACTTTAGAATGGACTATGATACCAAAAGAAACATGGCAAATGACTATGCCTTTGGTGGAACATTTGCAAGAGAAACTTTCTTTTGTTCTGCATCTTTTTTGAGAATAAAAAATCCAATAAAAGAAGTTGAAACTGAAACATATATGCAAAGTTCATTGGGAATAGGAAACACTCATAAAGGTATTTCACTTGACTTCAATATTTCATACAATTTTGAAGAAAGTAACATAGATAATTACTACATAAAATTTAACTACTTTAAAAAATGTATAGGATTTAGTGTGGAATATATAAACTTTGACATTTATAAAAGAAGAAGTGAAGGAGAACTAAGATTTTCTTTGTATTTAAAGGGTTTTGCAACAATTGGAAAAATAAGAAACTATGGAAGAAGATTCTACTAAAAAATCAGTTATTATCTCTCTTGGAACAAATCTGGGCAACAGACTGGAAAATATCCTGAAAACCATTGAAAAAATAAAATCGTATGGTATTTCCATAGTGAAAATTTCATCCATTTATGAAACCGATCCGGTAGATACAGTAGAAAATTTAAAATTTTTTAACTGTGTAATTGAAATAAAAACCACATACACACCACAAAAACTCCTTGAAATTTTCCTAAATATCGAGAAAGAAATGGGAAGAGTGAGAACACATAAAAATTCCCCAAGAGAAATAGATATTGATATATTGTTTTATGAAGGGCTAATTTTAAACACAGAAAAATTAACCATACCTCATCCAAGATTGCATTTAAGAAAATTTGTACTGAAACCACTCTACGAAATTACGCCTGAATTTACTCACCCAATTCTAAAATTAAAAATAAGTGAAATCTTAAATAAATGTGACAACTCATTCAAAGTACAAAAAAAAATAGAGGCAAAGGAATTCATGAAATATCTAAAATAGCAAAACAATAATTTTTTCTTGTTTATTGAAATAGTGATAAAGCAGATACTTAAACTTAGTCAATTCTTTTTATTACAAGAACCTCAGGGTTACTGGTGTAGATATAAAAATTCGTAGGGTTTTTACCTATATCCGCCAATATTTGGCAGTTTTTCTTCATTTTACCAATTATCATCTTTTTTTGTTTTAACTTTTTAAATGGACTCATTTTTTTAATATTGACATAATAACAGGTCATCTTTGACGGTATAACATAAACAACATTTTTTACTTTAAATTTCTTAACATATATTTCTTTTAAAGGAATAACTTTATACTTTATTTTCAATCTCCTTAAATCATTTCTATGAACCCTCAGTTCCTTTGCAAATATAACTAAATCAATATCTCTTTTTCTATTCAATATATCAACTACCCTTGTTCTTGAATCTTTAAAATTATATACCTTTATGGCACGTTTTACTTCTGAAACCGTTTTTGGAATAAAAATTACCAATACCAACAAAATTACAATAAATAAAGATATCTCTTTCCTTTTTATTTTTAACTTTTCTAAAGCAAATTTTAGAAAACCCAACAAATTTTGAATACCTAAACCAAATAAAATTGCAATGAAAAAATAAATTAAAAGAAAGTTCCTATGAAATATTTCTTTCGTACTTCCCATATAGTAAAAATAAAAAACAGGCAATATAAAAGCAAATCTCAATAAGCCATTTCCCTTTTTTAATAAAGAAAATATACCAATTATTACAAATAAAGTACTTACTTTCCCAATGTTTAAGTAAAACTTCCCAATTTGAAACAACATATTTGGAATCCCACTATTAATAAAAAAACCTTTTTGTCCTGTAGCTTTATATAATCTTATTTCATAACCTACATCTTTAAGAAACTTAGGCAAATCCAATAGAGAAAATGGCATAATAACTAAGAATGTAATTAAAGGTATCAAAAAAATAGAAAAAAAGGTGATCTTCCTTATTTTAAAGCCCTTTTTCAAATATACCCACAATAAGGCTGATATTGGTAATACTATACAAATAACTTCATTATATTTTGTTGTAGCACCTATTCCTACAAATAGTAAACTTAAGTAAAAAAATTTTACATCTAATGTTTCAACAAATAAAACAGAATAATAAGTTACAAGTAGTGAAAAAAACGCCATAGGAATATCATTTATTACCCATGCTGAAAAATCAATATTAACACCCAAAATTACTATAAAATACATTGATATAAAAGCTACCCATTTATCCTTTGTTACCAACTTTACAAGTTTATATAAATAAACTATTGATAGTATGGAAAAAAACACTGTTAGAACTCTATTCCAGTGGTAAAACTCTGGATGCGATATAGTCCAGCGCCAGTGTGTATCCGTGAAAATTTTTATATCATTAGGAGATGTTAAAGTGTTATAAGGTTGAGACATTAAAAATAGATAGTGAATTACATCCACAATTAAATTTAAATAAATCATCAAAGAACCATAAATAAAGAAATGAGGATTGAAATCCCCCGTTTTCATTATTTTAATTGCATTACTTGCAACCTGATATTCATCCCAGTAATAAGTATAAGGAAGGCCCAAATTAGTGCGAACATATCTTAAAACAAAAGCAAATACTATTACTAATCCTAAAAGCAAATTAAAATAGTTAGACTTAAACCATTTCTTGAAATTTTCTAAAACAACTCTAAACATATTAAAAAATTATCAAAATGTAGTGTTTTTGTCAATAATAAAGCAAATTATACAACTTATTTCCTGTCGGCTAATACGAAATTTACATTTTATTTTCTTCTATTTTACACCACTTAGATAATGCCAAGTTAATTATATAAGGCTTTTTGATATCTCCTTTTAGAAGTAAAAAGGCAAGTAGCAGAAGAAAACCTTAAATTTCTTGAGGAAAGTCTTGAATTTTTTTCTTTAAAAAACAGACACAAAACTTTTCAGCACTTTCCTCGTTTTG
>JAMOQF010000217.1 GCA_027064125.1 Acidobacteriota bacterium | reverse complement strand
AAAAAACCTCCCCCAAATTCGCATAAAGTAACCTCAGGTAATCATATATCTCAGTTATTGTTCCCACCGTGGATCTTGGATTTTTCAAAGTTGTCTTCTGATCTACAGATATAGCAGGGGAAAGTCCCTCGATGTGATCCACATCTGCCTTATTCATAACACCTATAAATTGCCTTGCGTATGCAGATAGACTCTCCACATATCTCCTATGACCTTCAGCATATATTGTGTCATAGGCAAGAGAAGACTTACCAGAACCAGAAGGACCTGTAATTATCACAAGTTTATTTTTGGGAATTTCAAGGCTAATATTTTTTAAATTGTGTTGCCTGGCACCAACTATTTTTATCTTTTTGCTTTCCATAGGGTAACCAATTTTTTTATTGAATTTAATAAACCATCTATATTTTTACCGAAAACCGTTTCATCAGAAAGTATAACTCCATCTATTCCTGAATTTAAAAAATTGTAAAAATCTGAAATTTCACTCCTTGAAATTTTTCCATCCCTGTAAATAGATGAAACGAAGGTTTCCCCAGCAAGAAACACACTTTTTCCAGCTAACTTAGATCTTTTAACAACATCAAAGGATGCCTCAATCCAATCTGGAAATTCCATATTTGCCCCAAGATCTCCCCTCGCAACGCATATGGCATCAAAATTTTCCATTATTTCATTTAAGTTTTCATACCCCAGGGTATCTTCAATTTTTGCAATCAGAAAAAGTTCTTTCCTGTTAAAAATCTTATCTAAAAAAGAGGAACTATCCACATAAGATATCATAAACCTACTAATCCCCAACTTTCTGACATTTTGAAACAACTCATGGTCAAAAATATCACCATATACTTTTATAGACTTCACCCATACTCCCATCCCCTTTTCCAAGAACCCTTCTGAAAGAGATTCTACAAGCAATTTATCTTCAAATACATCCCTAATAATAAATTCCAAATACCCATCATCAACAACAAGTATACTTCCCCTTAAAACATCTTTACAAAGGAGGGAAAGTCCCGCAACCGGCACACTTCCTTCCTTTTTCTTCTCTGAAAAATAGAAAACTTCTCCACACTTAACCCTTTTACCCTCAAATGTTCCAATCCTCAATTTCCTATAGGGAAAATCAAATATTAAATTTTCAAGCAGGAAATCTGGCAGATTGCTCAACCACTTCAACTGAGAATGACTTCCATTTACCCTGAAAAAATACCTGAACTCACCCACCTTCCCCTTAACGACATTTTGAATTTCATCAAAATTGGAATTTGGGGTAATAGTAATTACTATTTTAAAAGCCTTTTTTTCTTCCACTGAAGCAGTTCCTCACATTCTAAGCAATTTAAAATCATACTCTTTTTAGCCCAACCCTTTCTGGCAACTAATACTCCCCAGAATATGTCATCTATACCCCCTGTAATATGTGCATCTGGATTTATGGAAAGTTTAATCCCAAGTTCCATTGCCCTCTTTACATATTTCCAATCAAGATCCAATCTATGGGGATTTGCATTAATTTCAATGGCTTTATTATTTCTCATAGCAACTTCAAAGATTCTATCCATATCAACCTTATATCCTTCTCTTTGAAGTATTAATCTCCCGGTGGGATGCCCTAAGATGTCCACATATCTGTTTTCAAGCGCCCTTAATATCCTCTCTGTCATTTCTTCTTTACTCATGGAAAAAGATGAGTGTATTGACGCAATAACAATATCGAACTTTGAAAGTACAGAATCATCGTAGTCAAGGCTACCATCCTTTAAAATATCAACTTCTATTCCCTTTAAAATTCTAAAACTATCAAGTCTTTCGTTTAATCTATCTATTTCTTCAAACTGCTTAAAGACCCTCTCTTCACTTAATCCATTTGCATAAAAGGCGCTTTTTGAATGATCGGAAACAACCATGTACTTGTATCCCCTATTCATACAGTATTCAGCCATTTCAAGAATTGAATTCCTCCCGTCGGAATATGTGGTATGTAAATGTATCACTCCCTTTAAATCTCCTTCACTTACTATGTCAGTAAGTTTTCCCTGCAAAGCGGCCTCAATCTCCCCCATTCCTTCCCTTATCTCAGGAATTATAAAATTTTTAAATCCCATTTTAAAATATAATTCCTCTTCACTTTCACATGGAATTTTATTTCCACTTCCATCAAAAAGGCCTTCTTTACTCAAGTACATATTTTTTTTACTTAAAAAATCATTTAACAATTCATTGTGCCTGGCACTTCCAGTTAACTGTTGAAGACAATAGGGAAGATCACTTTTAAATACCCTATATAGATTTAACTTCATACCATCTGAAAGCAAAAAAGAAAAGAGATTGTCCTCCCTTTTTATGTATTCAAGCACATCTCCTGAATGCGAAAAATCTTTAATTACCATTGAAAATTCATCTTCACTTTTTTTGCCTGGCACCAAAATTATATCCATTTCATCTATTGCATTTTCAAACCTCCTCAATTTGCCACAAAACTTAACATCTTCTACAATGTCAAAATTTATCAAAAATTCTCCAATCTCAGTTGCCTTCTGGTAAACAATGTCATATCTAAAAAGCCCTTCTCCTTTCAAAATAAATTGAATTCCATCCAATATCTTCTTGTCAATTTTGCTACCAAAACCCTTTAGTTCTCTTAATTTACCTTCTAACACCGCCTTTTTTAAATCCTTTATATTTTGAATCCCAAGTTCTTCATAAATTTTCTTAACCTTTTTGGGACCAAGTCCGGGAATCTTTAACATCATCAAAAGCCCTTCGGGAACACTTCTTTTCAATTCCTCATATTCTCTTATCTGCCCCTCTTCAAACAGTTCATAAACATTATTTGAAATCTTCTTACCAATCCCTTTGATACTTTCAAGTTTTCTTTCCCTAATATACCTCAAAAATTCACCCTCATCCATATATTCAAATTTTCTTATGGCATTGTTATATGCCTTTAACTTAAAGGAGTTTTCCTCAACAATTTGCATGAGTGAAAAAAAGTCCTTCAAATATGAAACTATTTCTCTTTTATCCATTTTCCAAACTCCTCAAATCTCTTCTTTAACTCAAGAATTCTTTCAACATCAAGATCATTGAAGGAAATCCTCAAACTTCTATTTGAAAAACGACCAAAACTGTTTCCAGAAACGGTTAAAATCCCTTCCCTTTCATATAACATCTTAACCATTTCATTTCCATCAATAGGAAAATCATAGTTTAACAATGTATAAATGGCACCTTCAGGTTTTCTAAAATTAAACCAATCCACATCCTTCATTTTTTCACAAAAAATCTCAACACTTTTTTTCAACCTTTCAACATATTCCTCAGGATGATTTTTAAAATATTTGAGCGAGTAATAGGCAAGATATTGAGAAGCAACAGGGGCACAGATAATATTTGTGTCCTGAACCTTTAGCAAGTTCCAGATAAACTCTTTATCTGCTATTAAATAACCCACCCTGTAGCCAGTCATTCCATAGGATTTCGAAAAACTTCCCAGAATTATTAAATTCTCTGAAATTCCATACTCCTCAATGGGAGAGTAGTGCCTGGCACCATCTTCTATATAAAAATCTCTGTAAACTTCATCATAAATGAAGACAATATTTTTTTTTAGAGAAACTTTATATACCTCTCTTAAGAATTCTTTGTCATATACCCTTCCGGTGGGATTTTCAGGATTTATGAAAAGAACTGCATCCAATTTATCGCTCAACTTATTTCTAAACTCTTCTAAAAAAATATCCTCATTTAAAATATTTACCTCCCTAACTTCTACATTAAGAAAATTGGCTGCCATAACATAGTTGAAGTAATAGGGAGAGGGGATCAAAATGGTATCTCCACTATTTAGAAGAGTTAAAATCGCCTGAAAAAAAGCCATATTGGCACCTGCTGTGATTAAAATATTTTCCACTCCTATTTTAATTCCATGTCTTTCATAAATGTCTTTTTTTATTTCTTCCCTCAATTCAGGAATACCTCTATCATCCGAATATTTATGGATACTTTCAAGTTCAGACATTTTTTCCGTCAACATTAAAACAGCTTGATTCGGTGGCATAATAGAGGGAATACCCTGGGATAAATTTATAATTGACTTATCTGGTTTAATTTCCTTTATGAGATCCTTCGCTCCAACAATGGGCGGGAAAAAAGTGTTTAAAATATTTTGGGCTATCTTCAAACTTCAATTCCTTTAAAATATTATAAGTAATAATTTTAGCAAATTTTTAATCTTTCAATTTAAAAAAAGGGGTAAATATCATAAAATTTTTTACTATGAAAGAAAAAGAGTTATCAATTGTCATTCCAGCATACAATGAAGAAAAGAGAATAGTAAGGACATTACCTCACATCATTCAGTATTTAAACAGAAAGAGGATAGACTATGAAATAGTTATGATTGACGACGGTTCTTCTGACAAAACCTACGAATTATCGAGAAAAATTCTAACAAAAAATGGTGCAGATTTCAATTTATTGAAAAATGATAAAAATTTTGGCAAGGGTTATTCATTTAAAAAAGGTTTTCTAAACTCTTCAGGAAAATATGTTTTACTATGTGATGCTGATTTATCAACTCCAATAGAAGAGGTTGAAAATTTCTTAAAAGCCATAAAACATGAAAATGCAGATATAGTAATAGGAATAAGGACTCAGAAGAATTCTCCAAATATACCAATAAAGAGAAAAAAATTTTTAAGAACACTTTCAGCAAAATCCTTCAATAAACTGGTCAATCTACTTTTTAAACTAAATATAAAAGACACCCAATGTGGTTTTAAACTTTTTAAAAGGGGAAAATGTGAAGGGATAATAGAAAAACTAATTACAAAAAGATTTTCCTTTGATGTAGAAATATTAATCCTTGCCAGAAAAAATGGTTTAAAAATAGTAGAAAAAAGGGTTGAGTGGAAGGACTCTTCCCATTCCAGCGTCAGACTCTTAAAGGATTCCATAGAAATGATATCCTCCCTTTTGAATCTAAAAAAAAGATATTAAAAAGGTGTCAGGCAAATCTTTTTATTTATTCTAAATTATCCAGCAACTATTCAATTTTAGGCATATTTCAGGAAAATAGAAAAGGTGCCAGGCAACTTTTTTTTAATTTTTTTTAAAAAATTCCAAAAAAAAGCGAAATATTTTCCAACTTTTACGTTATTTATATTGAAAACTTTTTTAAGGAGGTTAAACATGGGAAGACCACTCAGAATCAGATTT
>JAMOQF010000216.1 GCA_027064125.1 Acidobacteriota bacterium | reverse complement strand
TATCAAGGCTTTTATTTCTTATCTTCTCATATTCCATTAAAAATCTCGTCTTTAGACCACTAAAGCTAAATGCCCGTGTCCCATCTGAAATCTTTGGAAGGGAAAACTTAGTAGGCCTGACCCTTTTTTACTCATCAAGTAATCTCTTCTCCCCTTCAATTTTTTTAATCTCAGTTATATCCTGAGTTACCTCAATAACCCCTTTATAATTACCCATTTTATCCCTTAAGGCAAAATAACTTATTAAGATCTTTCTCCCATTCATATCAATCCAGAAAATGGCCCTATCCTTTTTCCCCATTTTAAATTCACTTAAAATTTTATTCACAACCTCCAAACTCTCCTGGGGGTGGCAATTCTGGACCTTTCTACCCAAAATTGCCTTCGTTCTGGGAAAAATCCTCTTTTTAGGAGAAGAAAAGAATTTGACCTCATCTCTTTCATTGACATAGGTTATATCAACTGGGAGATGGCTAAATATCAGCGATATTTCCTGAGGTAGTAAAAATCCATATTCCAACTCAACTTCACCGGGATTTTCCACCTTTTTCTTACCTCCATTAAAAATCTTTTCTTTTATATCAACATCTTTTTTGTGCCTGACACCTTCTAAATTCAAAAATGGAAATCCAAATTCAACCATTTCAGGCAACATTTCATTCACCACATCCTCATCAACAATTTCATAAAGATAGGGAAAAAGTATCTTATTCTCTCTGAATGAAATTGCAAACATATCAAAAAATAATCTACCCACAACCACATTAAATTCACCCACATCAAAATCTTCCTCAAGAATAGAAGTTGCCCTTTTCAAATTTCTTCTAATATCAACATCAAAAGACCACATTATTTTCAAACACCCGGTATACTCACTACTTTTCTCAAAAAGCGGAAAAATAAAATTTTCCTTTAAGTCATAGTGTTTCTTAAAAAGGGAAAGTTCCTGAAATCCTTCCTTCAATTTTAAAATAATCTCTTTACTAACTTTTCTGTTCACCTCTTTTATCAGGGGTTTTATTTTAAAAGTAAGTTTATCTTCCATTTTGAGATTATCCCTTATCATTAAATCAAAAACTCCATCCTTTAAATACCCTTCAAACTCAAACTCATTTAAAGGGGTAAACACAGCATGAAGTATCTTATTAACTCCATTTTTTATCATATCCATGGGATATTCTGTTTCAGTTAACCTGTGAAATACATGAATAACATCCCTGTAGTTAACCTTTTTAAGAACATCTCTATATTTATCAAATAACTTCCTTCCATCCTCCTCTCCAGAAATAATTCCCAAACAGTACCCAAAAAATTTTTCCTCTTTTTCTCCATTGAATCCACTCATTTTATACACCTCAAAAAAATTAAAATAAACTACAGTTTCATTACAAACACCTTTATGGCCTCTGTTGGACATTGTTCTTCACATTCCCTGCACCCTACACACTTCTTTTTATCCCATAAGGGATAGAAATCCACCTCATTTACCTCAATGGCATCTTCCAAACACACATCAGCACAGATGGCACAACCTATACACTCATCATTTTTTAAAATGAAATCAACCACTTTTACATTATTTTCCATCTTTATCATTAATCTTTCTAAAAGTTGTAATTCTTAATCCAGAAAAAACCATCCACAAAAAGGTCAAAAAATATAAAGGGGAAAGCAAATAAAAGGTAATCAAGGAAAGTTCCCTATTTACATCAGATCTCATATTGTAAAAAATTTTCCATAAATAGGGATAAACACCGCTTTCGTAGTATTCTCTTGTGGCACCTTCCATCACAAAGGTAAATCCAAACCAACTAAAAATAGCAGAGAGCAGTAAAAGTGTTAAAACCACCTTCCAACTTACGCTTCCGATCTCCACATTTTTCCCCAATTTGATTACAAAAGAAACTCCCACAAGTAAAAATGAAAGGGGTATCCAGGGAAGGGCAATTTTTATATCCACCATTATATCTGGATTTGTTATAAATAGCCCTATTAAAAATATAATTACCATTAAAAAATCTGTTAGTAAATCCAAAAAGAGATCCCAAATTTCAACACTCAGCCTTAAAATTAACCTTTCTCGAAACCTATCAAGATACCCCCTCAGTGAAAAAATACCAGTAAGAAAAAAAACCAGAATTATCCCTAAATCAAGCAGATTCTGTAAAATCCAAATTTCAAGTCCTTTGCTTACACCTTCACCAATTAGTTCTGGGGTCATACCTCATCCCTCTTTTTAAGTAAGATTAATTATACCATAAGAAAATCAGAGATCTGTAGTTTAAGGGAAAAATGCTCTAAATGCTCAAAATATAAAACCTATTGATTATTGACAAAAATGTATATAAATCCACGCCTGATACTTTCTAACTTTGACTTAAAAAAGATAAATTTTTATTTAATAACCTTTTCTAAAATAATATAATGTGAGGTTTGAATTAATGGCAAAAAATTTTAAATTCAGGAGGAATTAAATGAATAAAATAATATGGACAAAAACCGATGAAGCACCCTATCTGGCAACATTTTCACTCTTTCCAATTGTTAAAGGTTTTCTTAAAAAAGGTGGTATTCAAGTGGACCTTAAGGATATCTCCCTTGCAGGAAGAATACTTGCCACTTTTCCAGATTATCTTGAAGAGGACAAAAGAGTATCTGACGATCTTGCAGAACTTGGAGAATTGGTGGAAAAACCAGGCACAAAAATTATAAAACTTCCAAATATAAGTGCATCTGTGGTCCAGTTAAAGGCAGCAATTGAGGAACTCAGAAAAAAGGGCTATATGGTGCCAGAATACCCGGAAGAGCCAAAAAATGAAGAAGAAAGAAAAATTCAGGAAAGATACTCGAAATGCCTTGGAAGTGCTGTAAATCCCGTTTTGAGGCAGGGAAATTCCGACAGAAGGGCACCCAAGGCACTAAAAGAGTATGTAAAGAAAAATCCAAAGGCAGCGGGACTTCCATTGAAAGATTGGGATAAAAATTCAAAAACACATGTTGCCCACATGGATAGGGGTGACTTCTATGAAAATGAGAAATCATTTACTTCAGAAAAGCCACAAAAAGTAAAAATAGAATTTGTGGATGAAAATGGGAATAAAAAGGTATTAAAAGAATTGGAACTGGAAGAGGGAGAAATATTGAGCAGCACCTTTATGAATGTGGAAGAACTAAAAAAATTTTTTGAAATAGAAATAAAAGATGCAAAGGAAAAGGATCTGCTTTTATCACTACACCTAAAAGCAACAATGATGAAAGTTTCAGACCCCCCAATTTTTGGACATGCGGTTACCACATACTTTAGAGAACTCTTTGAAAAGTTTGAAAATGAATTTAAAGAAATTGGAGTAAATCCAAATAATGGTCTTGTGGATTTGTATGAGAAGATAAAAAAACTTCCAGAAGAAAAACAAAGGGAAATAGAAAAAACAATTGAAGAAATATATGAAAAAAATCCAGATCTTGCCATGGTGGACTCAGACAAAGGTATAACAAACCTTCATGCACCAAATCTTGTGATAATTGATGCCTCAATGCCTGTTGTCGTAAGAGAAGGTGGAAAGATGTGGGATAAAAACGGAAACCTAAGAGAAACAAAGGCAATAATCCCCGATAGATGTTATGCCACAATGTATAAAGAAATAATTGAAGATTGTAAGAAAAATGGAAAATTTGACAGGACAAAGATAGGAACAGTTCAAAACATTGGTCTCATGGCAAAAAAGGCTGAAGAATATGGTTCTCACGACAAAACCTTTATTGCATCACAAAATGGCAAGATGAGAATTGTAGATGAAAATGGGAATGTGCTTTCAGAACACAGTGTAAAAAAATCAGATATCTGGAGGGCATTTCAGGCAAAGGATATAGCCGTAAAGGACTGGATAAATCTTGCAGTTTACAGAGGCAGAGTAACAAGGATGCCAATCGTTTTCTGGCTTGATGAAAATAGAGCACACGACAGGGAACTTATAAAGAAGGTAAAGAAATATCTCGGTGAAAACAATACAGAAGGTCTTGAAATTAAAATATTAAGGCCAGTAGATGCAATGAAATACACCCTTGAAAGATTTAGAAGAGGTGAAGACACAATATCAGTTACTGGAAATGTTTTGAGAGATTATCTAACAGATCTATTTCCAATAATTGAAATTGGAACAAGTGCAAAGGTTCTTTCAATTGTGCCACTCATTGCAGGTGGGGGACTATTTGAAACCGGTGCAGGGGGATCTGCTCCAAAACATGTTCAGCAATTTTTAGAAGAGGGACACTTAAGGTGGGATTCAACTGCTGAATTTAATGCCCTTGGTGCCTGTCTTGAATTTATGCATCAAAAGGAAGGAAATAAAAAGGCTGGAGTTCTGGGGAAAGGTGTGGAAAAGGCTGTTTCAAAACTCCTTGAAAATGAAAAATGGCCCGGAAGGAAAGTTGGCCAACTTGATAACAGGGGCTCTCAGGTATATTTTATGATGTATTGGGCAGAAGCGTTGTCAGAACAAAATGAAGATTTGGAATTAAAAGAAATCTTTTCTCCAATTGCAAAAGAACTTAAAGAAAAGATAGAAACAATAATTGATGAAATAGCCCAGGTTGAAGGAAAACCTGTAAACATTGATGGATATTACTTTCCCGATGAAGAAAAGGTGAAAAAAGCCATGCTTCCTTCAAATACTCTAAGGGAAATTTTTGAAAAATATCTCAACTAAAATCTGACTTCAGGGTGGGATATTCCCACCCACCCCATCCACTAAAACTAAGTTCACTTTTTCAAATAAAAAAATCATTCAATTAAAATCTCACAAAACCTTTCTGTTGAAAGGAGAAAAAAGGTATGTTATCCTTCATCCAGAGAAAATAAAAATATGGCAAAAGGAGTTTAGAATGTATGAAATTGAAAAATTTATTGATGGACCAAATAAAAACCTTAAGGAACGCTCAATAAAAGTCCTTGGAATAGATCTCGGAACTACAAATTCAATAGTATCTGAAATAATCTGGAATCCACCTGAACCGCCCACCTGCAGGGTTATTGAAATTCCACAACCTACAGAAGCAGGAGAATACATTTCTCCCCTGGTTCCATCTGTTGTTGTCCAACTTGGCGATGATAAAATATGGGTGGGAGAAGGTGCAAAGAGATTAATGGCCTTTCCAGAAAAAGCAGGTCTCTATGTGGAGAAAAATCTCTTTTTTGAGACAAAAAATGACATGGGAAGAAGAAAAAAATACTA
>JAMOQF010000215.1 GCA_027064125.1 Acidobacteriota bacterium | reverse complement strand
AAAATGTCTTTTTTATTATTAATTCTACTTTTTTTTCTCCTGATCTTATTTGGGGGAGTTTTAACTCACCATTTCTTACTCTTTTCAATGGTTGTAAACCTATACCTTCTTTTTCTCCTTTTTAAAAAAAAGAATTTAAAATTTTCCATCCATAAAAATCTCTTTTTAATTTTTGCATTTCTTTTGATATTCTTCTTTATTTCTCTTTTTCTGACAATATATGTCTATAATTCCCTTCTATCCGCTATATTTTTGCTGACCTTTATCTCGATTTTTTTGTCTTTTCCAGAAATTTTTAAAGTGGAAAGTCAACTAAAAAATTGGATATTTTTTGTGGATTTTTTGATATTAGTTGCCCTTTTAGAATCAATATCGGGATTTATATTTTATTTTACTGGGATTAAAACCTTTTTAGGTTATACTTTTACTAATAAATCACCTGGATTTCATGGTACTTTCGTAAATAAGAATCACTTTTCTGCTTTTTTAGAAATGGCACTTCCATTTTCACTGTGGGGGTTTTTCTTTAAAAAAGAGAAAATTCAAAAATATATTCACTTACTGATTTTTTTGTTTTTGATTTTTTCCATATTTCTTTCTCTATCGAGGGCGGGAATTTTAGTGGCTTTTCTTGAGGTAATTCTTTTTCTATTCTTCTATTCCTATCTGGATGGGAAAAGGAAATTTTTCAGGTATTTTGCTTCTATTCTTGCCATATTTTTTACAATTTTTGTTCTCAATTTTTCTATGCTTACCTCGAGAATTTTAACAACCATTTTTCAATTTAAAAATATTGAAGGTAACATAAAAAGGTTACTTATATGGAAAGGTGCCTTTAATTCCTTTTTACATCACCCATTATTTGGGGTAGGACCAGGAAATTTTTCCATAATTTTTACCCATTTTAGACCTATTGGTCTAAATAGTGCTCCCAGATATGCCCACAACGAGTTTTTACAATTTGGGGTGGAAAATGGAATATTTTTCTTGATTTTTTTCTTACTCCTTCTGGTATATCTCTTCCATATTCTTTATAGGGGATACATTTCTGCTATAAGGGAAGAAAAGAGAGGACTTTTTGCTGCTACATTTTCCTCTTTTTTGGGGATATCCCTTCATTCGTTGGTTGACTTTCCATTGCACATCCCGGTTATAGCACTTTTTCTCTTTTTACTCTTTTTGTTTTCCCTGTGTAATTTCAGGTGGAATTATTTTAAAGGTGTTGTTGAAAGGGTTGAGATAGAAATTAGGGGGAAATTAAGGCTTTTTTTAATAATAGTTTTTACCATCACTGTTTTGGTTTCCCTATCTCTATTTATATCTTCATTTGCTGAAATAAGAGGTGATAGATTTTATAAAATAGATAATTTTTCAAAATCCCTAAATTACTATAAATTTGCAGAAGAACTTTCTCCCCTTAACTCCAATTTGCCCTTTAAAATCAGTAAAATATATGAAAAGGAAAGTTTTTATGGTCTAAATAGGTATAGAAAATATAAAAAGGCAATTTTTTATCTTTTAAAGGCCATAAGATTAAATTCACAGAAGGGGTTTTATTGGATAAAACTTGTTGAAATTAGTGAAAATTTTTTTGTTTTAAATGATAGGTATTGGAAGTATCTCCTTAAAAAGGATTATGGAAGAGAAATATTTGAGGAATTTAAAAAGCATTTAAACAAAAATTTCAGAAATAGGTGGGATCTGCTAAATTATTTATATTCGATGGCTGAGAAGTGTGATAGAAATAATTTTGTCTTGATGGATCTATGGGCCCTTCACTTTTTAAGGCAGGGAAATAAGATTAGATCTTCAAAACTCATTTATAGATCTTTTTTGACAGAACCTGAAATCTCCATGCACACAATTTTTACCAGGAAATTTTTGATTGAAAATTTCAGAAATGAGATAAAGAAAGCTCTCTTGTATAACCTTAAAAGGAAAAGATATTTTAAAGATACTTCTCTATTTTTAATTGAAATATTTAAGAGCGAAGGAGATTTTAAATCCGCAATTGAAGTGGCTAAGAAGTACTTATCCATTTACCCGGATGATGGAGATTTGAATTTTACTCTTGGAGTGTTGTATCTTAGAATGGGAATGAATGACAGGGCTACTTACTTTTTTATGAAATACCTGAAACTTAACTACTTTTCCCACGAAAGTGTTACATTGGTTCTGGATAAGATGTTGAAATTTAAGGGGATTTCATTTGTAGTGAACTTTTTAAATGGTAATTCTGAGATTTTTAAAAATGATCCTGAAATATTTTTATGGCTGTCAAAATATTTTGAAGGTATTGGAAATTATGACCTTGCCATCTCCTGGATTAAAAAGTATATAGATAATAATGGTGAAAATGGTAAGGTATTTTTCATAATGGGTAAACTTTACAAATCTAAAGGTGAGTATTTAGAGGGTGCAAAAAATTTTTTAAAAGCCATGGAAAAGGGATATAGGAACGAAAATGTGTACCTTGAACTTGCAGAAAGTTTTTATAAAAATGGTAATATTTCCCTTGCAAAAAAGTATCTGGAGATTGGTATCTCAATCTATCCCGGAAGTGAAAAGTTAAAGAAATTTTTAAATAGATTAAATGGTGGAGATTTTTAATATGAAAAAATTTATTTTGCTTTTGCTGTTTTTAATCCTTTTAATGGTTGTAATTTTTTATATCAAATCTCAGAAAAAAGTTGTAGAAAATAAAAATGTTGTTGCAATGGTTGGTAATACTCCCATTACAAAAGAGATGCTTGATAGAGAACTTATCTTTTATCAGACTATTGATCCCAATTTTAAAATCACTAAAAAGTCAATGGTGAAGGTTTTAAATAATATGATAAATAAATATATTTTAATAGAAGAAGCAAAAAGAGAAAAGATTGATACCTCTCCAGAATTTTTGGATAAGATGAGAAATTATTGGGAAGAAACTTTGATTCAACTTTTATACAAAAGGGTGAATAAAAATTTTTTAATTGTGGTATCTGAGGATGAGATAAAAGACTTTTATAGGATAAAGTCTCTAAGAATAGAAGCGTATGTATCTACTTTTTTTACCAAGAGTGATGCTGAAAAAAATTTGGAACATTTTCCCGATAAAAATTCCATCCACTACTATGACATTAATAGTACAAATTTACCCCTTAAGTTAAAACTTGCTGTTGCTGGTTTAAAATCAGAGGTAGAACCTAAAATTATTGAAGTAGGGGATAAATTTTATCTTGTGAAGGTTATAAACATTTCCAAAAAAGAGATACCTCCCTATGAAAAGATAAGAAATATGTTAAAAAGTGAACTCAAGGAAATAAAGAGGGAGGAAAAATTTGAAGAGTGGTTAAAGAAATTAAAGGAAAACATAAAGGTAAAGATTTACTATAACAATTTGAGGTGAAAATTTCATGAAAAGTAGAAGGAGAACCTATTTTATAAAGAAAAGATTTCAATCGGAGGTAATTTTAAAAATTGCCCTTGTTTGGTTTCTTGGTGTTATATTTGGTACGGCGGTTTTATACTTTCTATCTAAGGAAACCATAACGGCGTATTATCAGGGTGGAAATTTGATAATGAAAAGCACATCTGAAATTATATTGAGAAAGATGTTGATCTCTGCGTTGATAAATTTTTTTGTTACTATTGCCCTTGGAATTTTTTTGATGCTCTTCATTTCCCACAGACTTGCGGGTCCACTTTATAGATTTGAAAAGACACTTGAGGATATGATTGATGGAAAGGTTGATTTTCAGATAAAGTTGAGGAAAAAGGATGAACTTGTGGATCTTGTGCCAAAGTTCAACGAACTTTTAAAGACATATAATGAAAAAATCAGAGAATTAAAGATTCTTGTGGAAAAGTTAAAGGAAGAAGATTTATCAGAAAAGGAAAGGGAGAGTATTGTTTCTCAGATTGAGAAGGAATTGAATTTTTTTAAAACCAGATGAAGTTAAAACTTTTAACAATTTGTTTATTTTTTTTGGTATCCATACCTGTTTTTTCACAACAGTTTGAACTTTCTACAATTTTTTCAAAGATAAAATATAAGGATGAAACAGATGTTAAAGAATTTAATAAAAAAATTAAAAGTGTATATCCTCTGAAAGGGCTCGATGTAATTTTGAATTATAAATATGAGAATAGTTTTAATGAACTTTGTAGAAAAATTGATGGACTTATACTTAGAGTTGAAGAAATTTTAGATATGCATCCTGTGGCCTTTAAAATAAACATAAAAATTTTTTCCTCTAAAAAGGATATGGAAAAGTATTTTTTAAAGGAATTTGGATATAGAAAAAAAGATTTAATAGCCTTTTATGTACCCGCCAAAAATACCATATATGTTAGAATTGATAAAATAAATGAACATATACTGGCCCATGAAATAGCCCATGCAGTAATTAATAGAAATTTTTTGATAAAACCTTCTGAAAAAATACAGGAACTATTATGTCACTATGTGGACATAAATTTGAAAAAGACACATCCTGAAAATGTTCCATATTAAAGGCAAAAGCGTTTTGGAACTCTTATTTTGAATAAAATACATTTTAGAGATAAAAGTTATTGCCACCAGAATTACCAGAATTACTGCCAGACAAAAAATCAGCCCTTTTAGAAGGCCATCCAGAAAGTTTATATAAGAATAAAAAAAATTTTCCTTAAATCATTTGACTTTTGGCAGAAAAGTGTTAACACTGCCTGAATTTAGTTTCTTTTCTCACTTGCCTTGCTCACCCACCCTAAATGCCCCTAAAGGCTTATAGAGAGAAAAAATTTTTCCTATAGTCAGTTGATTTTTGCCAACAGATTATTAATTCTACCCGGATTTGGTTTGTTCTTTATTTGCCTGCCCTGAAATCCTTTCAGAAAGTTTATAGAAAATAAAAAGATGTGCTTAATCGCTGGATTTTGATAAAGGATTTTATCTTTGTAAGAATTTAATTGCTTTTTATTTGCCTACCCTAAATACCACCTAAAGGTTTATAGGATAAAAAAGGGGTTTTATTTTAATCGTCAATTTCTGCCAGAAAAATTTTAGGTATTGCCAGTTTTAATTTCTTTCTTCATTTGCCCACACTATATGCCCTCTAAAGGTTTATAGGAAGGAAAAGGGATTTTATTTTATTTTATTTTATTTTATTTTATTCGTTGCTTTTTGCCAGAAGATTTTAAGTCATTGCCAGAATTTATTTTTTTTCTCTTATTTGCCTACCACAAAAACCTCTAAAAATTTCTGAAA
>JAMOQF010000214.1 GCA_027064125.1 Acidobacteriota bacterium | reverse complement strand
TAAGAGAAAAAACTTAATTTTGGCAAAAGTAAAATCTTTTAGCAAAAACCAATGATTAAAGAAAATCTCTTTTTTATCCTATAAGCCTATAAGTTTTTAGGAAGGCATTTAGGTAGGAAGGGAAGGAAAAGGGGACAGACCTGATTGAGAGAAAACTTTCAAAAGGGGTCAGACAAGTAAGTAAGTAAAAAAGTGAAAAAAAGGAAAGGTGGGTAGGAACAGACCTAAAAATGAGAAATGTCATGTAAAATTAAATGTATCAGATTAAAATCACCCCTTACAATTTCCACCATGTGTTTATAGGGGAAAAACTAAAAATTTAGTACTAAGGAGAAAAAAAGTTAAAAGACAAAGAGTTAAAGTAAAACTTTTCCCCTTCTATAAGTCATCTGGATGGGATTTAGTGTTTAATAAAAGACAAGAATTAAACAGGTGAGAAAAAGGAATAAAGTGAGATTAGCATCAGGCAAAATTGAAAAATTTGAAAAATCTCTTTTCTTTTAATTAATAAATTTTATTTACTGGGAACAAAATTTTTTTAACTTCCTTTTTTAAAGGTAATTACTTTAAAGATCTCTCCCATGCCACCGGGTAAAATTAGTGTTTTTAACTTTTCCATATCTTTCTCGTTAACAAAGTCCAAAATCCCATTTTCCACTAAAAATTTTCCCTGTGTTTCATAATTAATCCTTATATATCCTATATTTTTTAGTATTTCTTCTACAAATTTAAAATTTACATGGTAGGTAATGTCAATGGCTTCATTTAATTCAAAAATATTTTCAACTAATCTGTTATTTTTATATCCCCTTATGGTATTTGTTGAGATGTAATCTGGGTAGATTTCCTGGGGATATCCTCCATAGTCTATTAAGATGAGAATTGTATCCGCTTTAAATTTTGAAAAGGGGGAAAAAAATTCATAATATTTTTCAGGAAATTCAAAAATTGTACTTTTTCCATCATCTGGAATGTGTTTTATATATTTTTTAAAATATTCTTCTACATTTTTATCTTCAATTTTTTCCCATATTTCTATGATTTTTCCATCTTTTACCTTCAAGAATGATTCAAAAAATTCCCTGCCATCAAATTTTATTCTCCTTGCTGGAATTGCGTCTAAAATTTCATTTCCCAGAATTGCATATTTTTTTGGAGGGAGTTTTTCAAGGGAGGTAAAGAATTTTATTCCGCCAGTATCTTTAGATGGAATTTTTTCAATTAAGATACCTGAAATCCTCAGATCTTTGGTAATTAATTTTGTTAATTTTCCTTCTCTTCCACCTATCTCCACAAGTTCATAATTTTTAATATTGCTTTCTAAAATTTTTTTTAAGTATGTTACAATTGCCTTTGAAAATGGTTTTAAAAGCAGGGTGGGGGAGGTTATGAAATCTCCCCCTTCTCCTATTTTTGCCAAATTTGTATAATAGCCATATTTTTCATGATATAGTAGTGTTTTAAAAAATTCTTCAAAGGAGATTTTTCCACTATCTTTTATTTTTTTAATTAAAAGTTGTTTCATCCTCATAGTTCATTACACTAATCTTTGCCGCAATTTTTTGAGAAATTTCCATTAAAATTTTTGATATCTCCTTTCCTTCTTCAAGTACCGGTGGTTTTCCGATGTCTCCAAGTTCTCTGATATCTTCATATATGGGTATTTTCCCAAGTAATTCAGTATTGAATTCCTTTGAAAGTTTCTCTCCTCCACCTTTTCCAAATAGGTAACTTTTCCTTCCACATTGAGGGCATTCAAAATAACTCATGTTCTCAATTATACCTATTATTGGTACATTTAATTTCTTAAACATCATTATTGCCTTTCTGACATCATGGAGAGATACCTCCTGTGGAGTTGAGACAACTATTCCACCCATTAGGGGAAGGGATTGGGCAATTGTAAGCTGGGCATCTCCTGTCCCCGGTGGTAGATCTAAAATTAGATAGTCAAGTTCACCCCAGTCCACATCATATAAGAACTGTCTTATTATTCCATGTAGCATTGGACCTCTCCAGATAAGGGGTGCATTTTTATCCACTAAAAAATCTATACTCATAACTTTGACTCCATGTTTTTCAAGGGGGATTATTTTTTTGCCATCGGTATAGGGCCTTCCATCAACACCCATCATCATGGGGACATTTGGCCCATAAATATCGCAATCACAGATTCCCACCTTTGCACCACTCATTGAAAGAGAGACTGCAAGGTTTACACTTACGGTACTTTTACCCACTCCCCCTTTGCCACTTGTGATGGCTATACTATTTTTTACGCCGGGAATTTCTTCTTTTCCGGGAACGCCTTTTGATTTTTTAACATTTGAGTCAAATTCCACTTCGATTTTTCCAACATCTTTGATGTTTTCTCTAATTACCTTTTCGATATCTCTTGTAAATACATGTTTTAAGGGACAGGCTGGTGTTGTGAGTGTGATTATCACCTTTATGTCGTTTCCCTTAATTTCGACATCCTTAACCATTTTCAGAGAAACCAGATCCTTCTTTAATTCGGGATCGTCTACCTTTGAAAGAAGTTTTATTATTTCCTCTTTTTTAATCATTTTTCCCTCCAGAAATTGATAAAACCAATTTTAACAGAATGAGTTTTTTTATCAAGGAAATAGAAAATATCCTGCAATGGCAGGTCTACGGTTATTTTAAAAAGTATTGGGGTGCTAATTTTTTGGGGTGTAAAGTTTAAAATACATTAAAATTTCCAGTACACAAAAAAATACCCACCATTATTGCTGCAAATGAAATGTATTGATGTTTTAAAAATTTTTCTTTTAAAAATAAAAAGGAACCAATTAAGGTAAAAATGGGATAGGAACTTACAATTGGAGTTGCAAGAGCCACATAGATGGTTTTTACGCTTTTATAAAATAAAAAACCTCCAACAGTGCTTAAAAAAATTGAAATTATTACAAATACTATTTCCCTCTTTTCTTTCCTTGAAAATTTTATTTTAAAAAGTTCCTTTTTTAACATTGGAAGCCATATAAATGGGGCAATAATGCCAAAAATAAGTGGCATGGTTCTTGGATCCACAATATTTTCAAACTTTTTTACAAAAAGTGCCCATATCCCCCACAAAATGGTTGCCAGAAATGTCCACAAAATCCACCGGCCCCCTTTTATCCTTTTATTAGTAGGGATGTAGGATATGGAGATAGTCCCGGATATTACAAGGATTACTCCTATAATTTGAAGATTAGTTAGACTTTCATTTAAAAATATGGGACCTCCAATTACGCTTACAACGGAATATCCAGCAATTACCGATGCCACAATTGAGACAGGACCATCTATAAGGGCAAGGAAGAAAAAAATATATGCAATTACAGAAAGGGATTGTATGGAAGCGAGGATGAAAAAATCTTTTAAATTATGGGGAAATCTTCCACCTGAAATGGAGAAAAATAGATATGCAATGGGGAGGGAAAATATGGAATTTAAGAAAAACATTTTTTTTTCTCTTAAATTTGTAGATGCAACTTTAGTGAAAATATCAGATATTCCAAAACAAAGGGCAGCAAGTAAGGAAAAAAGCATTTTATTATCCCCTAAAAAATAAAGGAAAATTTACATCATTTTTAAAATTAAATCAAAGAAATTGAATATTTATGGTAAAATCTAATCAGGATGAGGAATTTTTTTATAAAATTTTTAATAAGGAGAATGTAATGGATATTGGTAAAGCCTTTACATATATTTTCAAAGATGAGGATTGGATAAAAAAGGTTTTAATCGGTGGGCTTTTACTTTTAATCCCCATTTTTGGGTGGGCCTTTGCTATTGGGTATTTTTTCGTCCACTACAACCACTTAAAGGCTGATGATTTTGAACGCCCTTTGCCCGAATGGGATAAATTGGGAGATATGTTTATTATAGGGTTAAAATTTATTGTTATTTACATTGTCTACTTTATTCCGATTTTTTTTCTTGAGATGGTTTTAACTTTGATTCCCATTTTAGGATTTTCAAATAAAGCAGGTGAAAAAGTGGGCATTTTTATTGCCTTTATTGGATTTCTTTTTTATTTTCTGGCAATTTTATATGGGTTTTTTGTGGCTTTGATAACACCGGGGATTATTATTGAATATGTGAGAGAATATAAAATTTCAGATGGATTTAAAATTTCAGAAATTTTTTCCATGTTAAAGAAAAATTTTCTTGATTTTTTTATTATTTTTCTTCTTTTATTTGTGTGCAAATTAATTGCGTCAGTGGGAGTTATACTCTGTTGTATAGGTTACGTTTTTACCACTTTTATAGCGATAGGCATTTATTTTAAATTGGTTTCCCAACTTGATTTAAAGATAGAGAAAAATAAATTTTGAGGAGGTTGTTATGGATTATAACAGGATTTTCACCTACATCTTTAAGGATGAAGGATGGATTAAAAAGGTCTTGATTGGTGGGCTTTTGACTCTAATACCTGTTGTTGGTTTTTTCTTTCCTCTTGGGTATTTTTTAAAGCATTATAGAAATATGAGAGATGGAAATGATGTTCCACTTCCGGAATGGAATGATTTTGGGGATATTTTTATGGTGGGGTTGAAACAGTTTGTAGTTAATTTGATTTATTCCCTGCCAGCTTTTGTCATAGGGCTTTTTTCATTTGTTGTTTCATTTTTAATGATGAATGGTTCGAAAGATGGAAGAAACGCAGCCCCTATATTGGGTATTATTGGACTCTTATATTTTTTTGTTTTTCTTTATTATTTGATTTTTACTTTCATAATGCCCGCTGTAATCATGAAGTTTACCAGGAACTTTAGTATTTCAGAAGCGTTAAAGGTGGGAGAGGTTTTATCTCTTATAAAATCAAACATAAAGGATTTTCTAATTCTCTTTTTAATTTTAATAGTTGCAGAGATAATTGCGTCAGTTGGAATGATTTTGTGTATGGTGGGAGTTGTGTTTACCTCCTTTATTGCCCTGGGTATATATTTCAGAGCAGTTGCAGCAGTTGAGAGAAAGTTAATTGATGAGGGAAGATTGTAGAAAAATTTCCAAATTTTTTGTAAAATTTTAGTTTGAGTTTTTGGGGAGTTTTTACTCCCCTTAATTTTTTGGGGTATAAAAGTGGGAAATATCTATGACACCTTCGGCAAGTTGCTTCTTTTTATGGGTTTTTTACTCATGTTATTTGGGGGGATTTTCTTTCTAATTTCAAAGTTTTCTGGAAATTTCAGAATGCCCCTTGATATTTACTACAAAAAGGGAAATTTTACTTTTTATTTTCCCCTTGGTACCTCTATTCTTGTAAGCATTATTTTGACTCTAATTCTATACTTTATCTCAAAGGTGAGACAGTGAAATCTTACGGAATGGATGAAAAAGAGAGTAGAGGTAGAAAATTTTTTGAGGAAGTGGATCCCTCAAGGGGCCTTTATGAAAGGGATATTGATAGAATTGTTCATTCAAGAGCATTTAAGAGACTTTCCGGTAAAACTCAGGTTGTGACTGGAAGGGAATCTGATCACCACAGGACAAGACTTACACACAGCATAGAGGTTGGGACACTCTGCAGGGATGTTGCGAGAAAACTTGAAATAAACGAGGATTTGGCAGCTGCAATAGGGCTTTCCCACGATCTTGGCCATCCTCCACTTGGCCACTGTGGGGAAGAGGTATTAAATGACATCAGCAGAGAATTTGGGGAGAATTTTGAACACAACAGACACACACTCTTTATTGTTGATGAATTTGAACAAAAATATGTAAATTTTCCAGGGTTAAATCTTTCCTTTGAGGTGAGGGAGGGGATTATAAAGCACTCCTCCAGAAGGAAATATGAGGAGTTTGATGAAGAATTTGACTTTTCTCTTCATCCCACACTTGAAGCCCAACTTGTGGATTACTGTGATGAAATATGCTATTCCTATTCCGATCTTGACGATGGATATGAGTTAAAATTAATCTCCCTTGAGGATATGCTTGAGGAACTTGAAAGGTTTAAAAAATTATTTGAAAAATTGAAAAGAAAGTTTCACGGTGCAGATGTGAAATTACTTTTTAATGAGGTTTTGAGAAGACTTATGAGTGAAAGTGTAAATAACTTGATTGATAAGGTTTTAAAAAATTGCAAAGAATATGGAATAGAAAGTGTTGAAGATGTAAGATGTGCACCAAAGAGGATGGTAGAATATGAAAGTGAACATGGCATATGGATTTCAGAATTAAAAACTTTTTTGATGAAGCATTACTACAGGCATCCTCGGATAGTTGAAAAGAGAAATAGATACAGGGATTACATAAAGAAACTCTTTGAATTTTATTATGAAAATGAGGAGAAACTTCCCAAAAAGTATGTCCATATGATAAGAAGTGGTGAAAGACCCAGGTACAGAGTGATAATTTATTATATTGCGGGGTTTACAGACTATTACTTCTTGAACAAAATAAGGGAGTTTGGCCTTTTATAAATTCCTGAGAATTTGCCCTGTTCTTATTGAGAATGTCCTGTATTTTTTCTAAAATACAGTTAGGTGAGGGTAAAAACTATTAAAATGTGGGATGTGAAAAGATAGGCGTCACAAATGAAAGCATAACTCAGGAAATAAATTGCTATAGAGAGTTGATTTATAAGAGAGAAGATAGTGGAAAAGAAAAAAACATTTAAGTATTTAGTTTTTCTCCTGGGGATAGTATTTTTATTCTTATACATTTTTTTAACCTACAGGTGTTTTTGGGGATTGTCTAAAGATTTTTTGGAAAGTAAATTTTTTTCCAGAAACTTTAAACCCGAGGAAAAAGAGACACTTGCATATTTAAGTTATTATTTTGATTCCTTTTCATATGAAAAAAACTATCTCAATGGAGTCAGGGGTATTGTATGTAAAGATGACTTTAATTCAATTTATTTCATGTCCCATATTGAATATATTTCTGGAAACTACCTGATGGCAAAGATTTTCTTTGAAAAAATTAAGGGAGAATTTGAAAATAAAATTAGTAAGTTAAAGGATAAATTAAAAGAAAAAGGGATAAAAGATGAGAGATTTTTCTTTTATATGAAACTTGCAGATTGTTGTTTTAAATTGGGGGATGTCAAAGGGGGAGAAAAATATTTAAAAATTGGTATTAAAAATGTTACACCACCTGCCATTAAGGTTTATTTCTGGGAAAATGTCCCTTACATAAAAAGTCTTTATCTTTTTTACATGTATAAAAAACAAAAAGGAAAAAAACCATTTACAGGGTATTACATCTGGTACAGGCAGGAACTTGCTTTAATGAGATATTATGTCTATATGCTAAAGTTTGAGAGGGAGATCAGAAAAATAATGAGGGAAAATTTTTCCGGAGAAATTAGTAATGAAGAGTTGGATAAATTTTTTAACACCTCCTGGGATGAGGAACTTTTAAAAATAGTAAGTGTTGAAAAGAAGAAATCCTTTGTAGAAATTGATGTGGAAAAATATTTTAAGTCTTTTGAAGAAGAAGTTGGTGAAAAGGTAAGTGAGGGTAGAGATTTAAAAAAGTGTTATCCCAAAATTTTAGAAGCAATCTTTTTTGACAATGAAAACCACTGTAAATGAGAGGGCTAAAGATCGTCAATTTTTATCTGATCCACTATCTCGATTCCGTACCCTTTTAAGGTTTTATATTTTCTGGGATGATTTGTTAAAAGTATTAATTTTTTTGCGCCAAGCGAACTCAAAATCTGGGCTCCTATTCCATAATCTTTTCTGTCTTCCTTTTCAAAAATTTTATCTGGAAATGAAAATTCCCCTCCATTCTGAGATATCTCAGCATATGTCTTTATTTCAGTTAATAGCCTTTTTTCATCTGGTTCAAGTCGAAGATATAATATTATGCCCTTTCCCTTTTGAGATATAAATTTCATACATTTTTCAATCCATTTCCCGGATGGATTGTATTTTGAGAAAAAAACATCTCCAGGCACGCTTTGCGTGTGTACCCTTACGTAGATGGGGTCATCTTCTTTTAACTCTCCTTTTTTAAGCACAAGATGAGTTCTTCCACTCAAGGTATTTTCAAATACAATTGCCTCAAATTCTCCAAATTCAGTTGGAAAGTTACTTCTTGCTACCTCTTTTATGAATTTTTCAGTTTTAAGTCTGTACTCAATTAAATCTGCTATGCTTATAATCTTTAAATTAAATTTTTCTGCAAATTTCTCAAGGTCTGGCAATCTTGCCATTGTCCCGTCATCTTTCATTATCTCACATATCACCCCTGCGGGATAAAGACCGGCAATCCTTGCAAGATCCACTGCTGCCTCTGTCTGTCCAGCCCTTTCAAGGACACCTCCCTTTCTCGCCCTTAGGGGAAAGATGTGGCCGGGCCTTGCTAAATCTTCAGGTTTTGTTTTTGGGTCAATTGCCGTTAATATGGTTGTGGCTCTGTCCTTTGCTGATATTCCAGTTGTAACATTTTTTTTGGCCTCAATTGATACGGTAAAGGCGGTTTCAAAAGTTGAGGTGTTGTCTGCCACCATCATGGGGATTTGTAGTTCTTCAAGCCTTTCCTGGGTCATGGGAAGGCAGATCAACCCCCTACCATATTTTGCCATGAAGTTTATGGCTTCTGGAGTTACCTTTTCCGCTGCCATTGTAAGATCCCCTTCATTTTCCCTATCTTCATCATCTATAACAATCACCATTTTCCCTTCTTTTATATCGGCAATTGCCTCTTCAATTGTGCTAAGTGGCATATTAAATCTCCCGAAGTTTTAAAATAGATTTTATAATTAATTGAGAGAAAGTAAAATCACTTTTTCTTCTTTTCTTCGGTAAGGTCCAATCTTATCTCTTCATCGGGGAAAAATTTATTAAATAAAAGTAATGAAACATAGGTTAAAAATAAAAGAAAAATACTCAAGAAATCTTGAGGCTCCACATCAAAAATTTTTTTCTTTAAGAAAAAAATTCCAATGACATATCCAGCTGTTCCCATAAAATAAAGTATTACCCATTGACTTAACTTCAATCCCAGATATTTTGCTTTTACATCAAAGGGGTGAGCCATTTTTTCCCTCCCCAATAATTTTAAAATTTATTTTTCCACTTTCCTTATATATTATATCACCAATTTTTACTTTTTTGTAAAATTTTCTTGGAACATTGACATCTAAAATAAAATTACCCTCTTTAACTTTTAAAAAATAATAAGTAAACCCCACCTCTTCATAGGGGTCATTTTTAGGGATTATCTGAAGATATTTATTTCTCCTGTATTTTTCTACAACAACACCATCAATGGGAAGTAATTTCCTCAACATTAGCCATGCCTGATACCATACAAGTTGATCTCTTTCTTTTTTTGTAAAATCATACAAGATTTTTAGGGCTTTTTTGTTGTTAATCCTTCCTATGGCACTGACTGCTTCATACCTTATCAATCTATTTGGATCGTAAAGGAGTGGGATGACTTTCTCGATGTAATTGGGCCTCATATTGTATTTAAGTCCCCTTATTGCCCCCAATCTAACTGTGGCGTCATCACTCTGGAGGTTTTTTAATATTACCTTTATTCCCTTCTCACTTTTTATTTTTCCAAGGAGATATAGTGCAAAATATTTTTCAATGTGGTTTGAATTGGGATCAGTTGCAACATTTATCAGATCATTCTCAATTGATTTTCCCTTTTTTAGTAGTCGTTCATAGTAGAAAAATGAAGCATTGTTTCCATAATTTTCCACCATCTTTTCAAAGTCGTGGGTAAATGTGAAATATTTTATGACTGGCTTATGAAAGATTATAAGAAATAAAATAATCACAAACATTGATGGGACTAATGCATATTTTGTAAATTCTCTAAACATCTTCACCTCATGAAAAAAATTATGATATCAAAATTCTTGGTATATGTGGAGAAATTCTTGTTACAATTTCATAATTAATTGTATTTGAAAGATTTGCAAGATAATCTGCAGTTATTTCTTCTTTCCCCATTTTTCCAATTAAAACCACTTCATCTTCGATTTTTACATTTTCAATTTCTGTTAAATCCACAATCATCATGTTCATACAGATTCTTCCCAGAATTTGTGCCCTTTTACCATTGACTATAACATAAGATTTATTTGATAGAGCCCTTGGATATCCTTCAAAATAGCCCACAGGAACTATCCCAATTTTTAGTTTTCTATTTGCCTTATATGTGCAACCATAGCCTATAAAACTCCCTTCGGGTATTTCCTTAATTTGAGCAATGATGCTTTTCCATTTAAGTATTGGTTTTAATTTGATGTTTAGTTTTTTTTCCTTTGCTGATATAAATGTTTCTCTGGAAGGCCAAAGTCCATATAGAGAAATTCCGGTTCTAACCATGGAAAAGTGGGTTTCCGGAAAGAGAATTGTTGCAGCACTGCAGGCTGTGTGGAAAATTAGGTGTCTGTTATTTGTTATATTTATTGCTTTTTTAAAATTTTCAAGTTGTTTCATTGCATAAGAGTGATCTGTAGTATCCTCAATATTTGCAAAGTGAGTATATATCCCTTTCAATTCTATATTTTTTTTTGTGGAAAGAAAATTTAGCATCTCTTCTAATTTTTCTGGGAATATTCCCTGCCTATTAGTTCCCGTTTCTATTTTTAAATGGATTTTACTCTTTTTATTTATTTTTTCAGATTCCCTCTGTAGTTTTTCAATATTTTCTTTGTTATACATTACAACTTCAAAATCATATTCTGCAACATATTTAATGTCTTTGAGGGGAACATACCCTAAAATTAAAATTGGAAGGTTAATTTTATTCTCCCTTATTAAAATTGCTTCCTCTATGGAGTTTACCCCCAGATAGTCTGCTCCATATTTTTGGGCAAGTTTTGAAATTAGCAAAGTGCCATGTCCATATGCGTTTGATTTTACAACTGCCATTAGTTTTGTTCCTGTACCTATCAAACCTTTTAATTGGGTTATGTTCTCTCTAAATTTTGTTTCACTTATTTCAACTGTTGAAGTGGGAACCATTTTATTTTCCTTTTATTCTATAAAATTTCATTTTATTGCAATAAATTAAAATGACAAGTCTTTTTAAGAAGATGTATTTTTTAGTAATTAAAGATCTAAATAATGGTGTATATCAGTTATGTGGAAAAGGAAAAGACTGGTAGTCAACTTAATTGTGTAAGTCTCTTGAAACATTTCCTTTCAGGGTAGAAAAGAATAGGTTAATAGAAGAAGAAAATCTTAAACTTCTTGAGGAAAGTCTTCGAATTTTTTTCGTTAAAAAAGAAATACAAAAACTTTTCTGCGCTTTTCTCGTTGCCTGACTTTTGTCAGAAGACTTTATCATCCCTGTCAGAATTCAATTTCTTTTCCTATTTGCCAACTTATATGCTCCTAAAAAGGTTTATAGAAGGATAAAAGGGAGATGTTTAATCGTTGATTTCTGCCAGAGGACTTTAATTCTGCCAGATTTAAGTTTTCTTTTTGCTTTCCCACCCTGAAACCCCCTTAAAGGTTTGTAGAGAAGAAAAGGAATTTTTCTTTAATTGTTTGTCCCTGCCAGAAGATTTTGAGTTATTGCTAATTTTAAGTTTTTCTTCTGTTTGCCCACCCAAATACCCACTAAAGAATTATAGAGAATAAAAGGGATTTTGCTTTAGTTGTTGGTTTTTGCTAAAAGATTTTCTTTTTGCCAGAATTTAGTTTTATTTCCAATTTGCCCTCCCCTAAATACCCCCTGAAGGCTTATAGAAAGAAAAAAATGGTTTGCCTTAATTGCTTGATTTCTGCCAGAAGATTTCAAGTGATTGCCGGTTTTGAGTTTTTTCTTACCTATCAACCCTAAAAGCCCATTAAACCTTCTTCTTAAATTTTTGCCTGACACTAAATTACTTTCTCTAAATTACTCTCTAAATTCTGAATTTCCTGAATTTTCAATTCTTCTTATCTTTCCTATAAACCCACGGTAGGGATTGTGTGAGGGATAAATTCAGCCTGACACCTTTAATTTTCATAACATTTCTCAAATTCAGGTCTGTCCCCTCTTTCATTTCCTTGTTTTCTGCTTGTCCATCCTGAATGCCCCTTAAAGGTTTATAGAAGAATAAAAGGAATGTGCTTAATCATTGATTCCTGCCAGAAGATTTTTAATTTTTGCCAATTTTGAGTTTTTATTTTGTTTGCCTATCTTGGAAGTCACTATATGTTTATAGAAGAAAAAAAGGGATTTCCAATAATCTTTCTAATTTTTTTAAAAAAATGTTGACACTCTTTTTACCATTTGTATAATTATAACTTCTTTGACAAGTTGGATGCCGAGGTAGCTCAGTCGGTAGAGCAGGGGACTGAAAATCCCCGTGTCGGCGGTTCGATTCCGTCCCTCGGCATATTTTTTTGGATTTACCCCTTCCGTTGTGAAGGGGTTTTTTATTTTTTTATACATATTTTAATCTTTTCTACAATTTTCCCATCAAAATTTAATTGAAAAGGGAGAAATTCTTTTGCTATAATATGAATAATGATAGTTAAAAGGAAAAATTCCACTTTTTCAAATCCTTTAAAAATAACAGGAGGTTTAGAATGTTTGAACGTGATGATGTTAAATTTCTCGCATCCTTTAAATCTGATGAACCCAATGTGGTTTCTCTTTATTTAAATTGTGATGGAAGAGAGTTTTTACCCAAAGAGGTCTATACAATTTTAAAAAGCATGATACTTAGAAAAAAATCTGAAGTGGAAAAAATTGAAGATAAAAATTTAAAGAGAGAAATAATTGAGTATTTAGAAAAAATAGAAGACCACGTAATTAAAAATTATAGAGAATTTAAAGAAAAGGGTCTTGCCTATTTTGTAAGTAGAGATTTCTTCTATGAAATTCCCCTTCCAATTCCTCCAAGGAATAGGGTAATTGTTTCCTATACTCCCTATATTTTGCCTTTACAATTTCAGAGAGATCTTTATGGAAAGGTATTATTCATTTTGTTAGATAAACATGTTGCCAAATTTTATGTGGTAACTCCTGATAAGGTGGAGTTTCTTGAGGATTTATTTACTAAAGTTCCGCCTAAGGTAAAAAGAGGTGGGTGGCAGGGTTATGACGATAAGAAAAATATGAGGAAGGTGGATGAAAAAACTCTGCATCACTTTAAAAGAGTGGGGGAGAAGGCCTTTGAAATATTTAAGGAAAGGGACCTGGATGGTGTTGTTGTGGGTTGTAAAAACGAATATTTTGGAGATTTTGTGGAACACCTTCACAGTTATTTAAGGGAAAAATTAATTGATAATTTTGAAATGGTAATTGACGCCCCTCAACATGAAATATTTGAAAAGGTAAATAATGTTTTATCTGTTAAGAGAATTGAAAGCAGAAAAAATCTCATAAAAGATTTGATTGATAAAAGTAAAAGTGGTGGAAAAGCGGTTCTGGGACTTGAATCGGTTGTAAGAAACCTAAATGAAAACAGGGTGGAGCATCTTGTCATTTTAAGGGATTATGACTGTTCCGGGAAACTATGTCCAGATTGTGGTTCCTTTGGTGTTCTTGAGGAAAGGTGTTTGAAGTGTGGTGAAAAGATGATTGAAATTGAAAATTTAATAACTGAGATTGTAGATAGAGCACTTTTAAAAAATATTCAAGTAACACAGGTCACAAAAGGATTAGGACTTGAGGATTATGGTAGTATAGGGGCTTTTTTGAGGTATAAAGGGTAGTGGATAGATTTTTAAGTCTGGAATTTAGTTCGGAGATAATTTTTCTTGAATTGGTGGATTTTGCAGTTGAGACATTTTTGAGGAATGTGGATTTAGATGAGAGGGTATTTTTCAGGGTCTCATTTTCTGTGAGGGAGTGTGTGATAAATGCCATTAAGCATGGAAATGGATTTCAGAAGGATAAAAAAGTTTCTGTGGAGTTTTATCTAAAGGATGAGAAAATATTTAAATGCATAATAAAGGATATGGGGAAGGGTTTTAATATAGAGGAAATATCTGATCCATCTCAGGGTGAAAATTTACTAAGACCTGATGGAAGAGGGCTTTTTCTGGTAAAAACCTTTATGGATGAAACTTTTACGAAAAAAGTGAACGACCATTTTGAGGTGATTATAGTTAAAAATTTGAAATAACAAATTATTGACAATTTTTCATTTTATAGTTATTATCAAATAAATGTTGATAAGGAGTTTGTGATGGAAAATAATGAAAAATTAGAGCAAGTGCTAAATGAAATTTCCAGTGATTTAAAATCTTCTCTTAAATCTTTACTTGAAGATAAAATTTATGAATTTGGAAACAATTTTGACAGGATATTTGAAAATCTAAAGAGTGAAGTTTTTTCTTCACTTGATGCCATAAATCTGGATCCAAAAAAATTTGTAGATATTCTAAGTCAATCCTCTCAACTTGCCCAGAAAGTTGAATTTTTGTCAAAAGAAGTGGCTGAAATAACCGGTGAACTTGGAAAAGTAAAAAAGGAAAAAGAAGAAATTCTAAATGATTTTTCCAACTTTCTAAGTGGTGCCTTTGAGATATACAGTAATTTAACACAGAGGGACATACTTTTAAAACTCCTTGAGGCTGTATCCAATTTTGGAAATAGAAGTTTATTGTTACTTTTAAAGAAAGGAGTGGTGAGAGGTTGGAAAAGTTATGGATTTAAGGATGAGAGTTTTAATGAAAAACTTTCACAATTTGTAATGGATCTTGAAGAAAGTATCGTTTTAAATAGAGTACTTACAAATAAGAAGATAGAACTTTTTTCCTATGAAGAATTTAATAATGATGCCTTTTTAAATAGACTTGGGATTTCTGGAGGAGATAAATTCTATGTGGTTCCTCTTGTTGTTTTTGGAACAATACCTGCTTTTATCTTTATAGATGGTGGTAGGGATGGTTCCGCTTCCGATGTTAATATAAAGGAAATTCAGTTTCTATGTACAATTGCCTCTACCTGGATAGAAAATTGCACCTTAAAGAGAAAAATTGGAATGGAGTTAACTGCCCCTTCTGTAGTTAAAGAGGGAATTTTGAAAAATGTTGAAGTAAAAGAAACCCCTGAAGAGAAAGTAGAGGAAGAAGTATATGTTGAAAGAAGTGGGGAAATAGAAGAAGAAAAGTTGATTGAGGAAGTTTCTCATGAACCACAAAGTGTTGAAGAGTATGTGAAAACCGAATTGGAAGTTACTCCTGCATCTGAAGAAGTTATCCTTGAGGAGATTGATACCACGGAAGAAATGGAAATTACCCATGAACCTGTGGGGGGAGAATTGATAGTTTCTGAAGAGGCCCCTTCTAAGGCGAAAGAAGAAGAAATCGTAATTGAAACTCCATCTCCTGAAGAACTTTCACTTGAATCTGAAGAAATAATCATTGAGGAACCTTCTCATATGGATAGTGAAGAAGCAATAGATGTAAATGCCACTATTACTGAAGAGGATCTCACACAGACAGATAAATATGAGCCCTATGTGGAATCTGGGGAAGATGTGAATGAGATAGAAGAAATAGAGGAAATAGAGTTGGAAGAGGAAGAAATTCCTTCTGGTGAGATAGAATTTGAGTCAAAAACCCCTGAAGAGATAATGGAAGAGGAAAAAAAGGAGGAGGAATTTGCCCAGAAATTTGAAGAAGAGGTAAGTGGTAGTCCCATTGAAGAGGTAAAGGAAAAACCACAACCAGAGGAAGTTTCAGAAAAGAAAGCACCTCTTTGGTCAACTCCTGAAGAGGAGAAGATGCATAGAGATGCAAAGAGATTTGCAAGATTGCTTGTTTCTGAAATAAAACTTTATAATGAAGAAAAGGTATCTGAAGGTAGAGTTACTGGAGATTTGTATAAAAAATTACAGAAGGATATAGATAGATCAAGAGAAGCGTATGAGCAGAGGGTGTCTCCTATTGTATCGAAAAAGGTTGATTACCTTCATGAAGAATTGATAAGGATACTTGCGGATGGAAATCCTGACCTGATGGGACCAGATTATCCCGGACCTGTTATTCATGGTGAGGAAGAATAATTAAAGGGGGATGAAGAGAAAGTTACTTCTTTTTACACTTTTTTTGTTTTATTGTGTTTTAAATTTATTTTCAGAGCCCTATCTTATAAGAAAACTTGATATAGAAGACTTTTTTAAATTACCCATAACCTCTCGTGAAAAAGACAATTTTTTAAAACTTCTGAAAAATAACAGATTGAAAAGATACCTATTCCTAGCCGGTGAGGAAAAGGATACCTTCACAAAGGATTTGCTTTTTGCATATTTTATTTTTAATAGAATAGAACTTGGAAAACTTGATGATGCCGTCAATTATTTGAAAGGTGTTAGAAATGAGGAACTTTTTAAATATTTTAAATTTAAGATTTTAAATTCTCCTGCCAGAACAATTTCAATCCTTGAGAATCTCAAAGAGAAAAATTTTTTAAGTAAGAGTGATGGGAGGAACATTTTCAATTGGGCATTTGATTTAATTAAATTGAAAAAGTATGGAGATGCTTTGAGGGTGATAAATATTGGTAGAGAATTTATGGAAGTAGATGACACCGATTATCTATTAGCCCTTATATTTCAAAAGAAAAAACTTAAAAAGGAATGCAGGGAAATTCTTCTTAAACACATTGGAGATATTTCAGGGAAGAGGTGGCTTTCCTTTTTCATAATTTTTAATAAAGTTGCATCTTTAAAAGAGTTGAGATCTATTTTTGGAAGAGAAAAAGTATACTTCATGGCTAAAACCTTATATAAAAGTGGATATTATACCCTTTCCAGTAGACTTTTAAATTTGTATGAGAAAAAAAATGATGATGAACTTTTTTTACTTGGAGAAATTTATTTCAGGTTAAAACCTGGGAAATGTCTCCAGTATTTCTCAAAAATAAAGGATAAAAAATTATTTTCTCTCATTGATTTTTACAGATGCAGGACCTATCTTAAACTTGAAAAACTTGATGATGCATGTGATATTTTTGAGAAAAAGATATTGCCTTCCAATCTGGATAAAGAAAAAAAATTGCTCCTTTTAAGGGGAATTGCCTATAAGTTTGAGTTAAATGGGGATATTGAAAATGAAAAGAGATATTATCTATTGTTAATTTCTGCCTTTAGCGAATTTGAGAAGCCATTTTGTGAGGCAAACTGGAAAATTGCTTGGATAGATTTTTACAATGATAAAATTGCGCCGGGTCTTTCTTTTCTTAAAAAAAATCTGGAGGTGAAAAAGGATAGTGGATATTATCTGCCTTCTCTTTTCTGGTATGGATATTACAATTTTTTCTATGGTGATAAAGATAGGGGTATGGAAATTTTAAATTCAATAGGTAATTTTTTGCCCTATACCTATTATGGATATCTTTCCAGATATTTAATGCAAAAGTATAAGTTTAAAGGCAGTTTCAGGGAGGATTTGCTTACCCCTCTTTTTGCCTTTGCAGAAGAAAAAAGAGGAGAAATGTTTTACAATTCTTTAAGTGAAGATGAGGTTAAATTGGTTAAATATCTTCTTTTCTTTGAAGATTATGAATATCTCGAAAAATTCTTGATAAAACTTTCCGATAGATTGGGTAAAGGAAAATACTATAATTATTTTCTCTATTTGTTGAATAAAAAAATGGGAAGGTGGAACAGGGTTATCTACTTTTTCTTTAAAGAATATCCAAAATTTTATACATATGATTTAAAGAAGGTGGATAAAAATATTTTGAGGGATGTTTTCCCGGTCCCATTTAAGAAAATTTTAAAGAGGTTTTCCAGAAAAAATCACATTAATCTTTGGTTACTATATTCTCTTGTAAGGCACGAGTCAGGATTTGATCCCTTTGCAAAATCCCATTCAGGGGCGATGGGTCTTATGCAACTTATGCCCTTTACTGCAAAGATGTATGCCAGAAGGGCTGGCATAAGACATTTCAGGAAATATAAGTTATATTTCCCCTATGTAAATATTGCCATAGGTACCAGATATTTCAGATATCTCATTAAAAAAACTAAAGAAATAGTTTATGCCATCTGTTCCTACAATGGTGGCAGGTTAAAGGTTTTAAATAGTGTGAAACTTTTTGAAAAAAAGTTTTCAACTGCAAAGATTATAGAGCAAATTCCCATGGAGGAAACCAGAGGGTATGTGAGGTCAATTTTTAGAAATTTCATTTACTATAATTACATATACAGGAACAAAATATTATCATCCCGTTTTGTTATAAAGTACTTTTTGGGAGAAAACAATTTTGGAGGTGAAGATGATTTTAGGAATAAGAAGAGAAGACAAAAGTAAATGGGAAAGAAGGGTTCCTATAATACCTGCTCATGTTGAGAAATTAATTGAAAAAGGTTTTAAAATTGTGGTTGAGTCTTCTGAAAATAGAATTTTTAAAGATGAGGAATTTGAAAGGGTTGGGTGTGAGATAAAGAAAAGTCTTGAAGAAGCAAAGATTATTGTGGGTGTAAAAGAAATTCCTCCCAAAAAGATACTTGAAAATAAAGTCTACATGACCTTTTCACATACTTTTAAAGGTCAAAAGTACAACATGGAAATGCTTGCAACCTTTTTGAAAAAGGGTTGTACCTTGATAGATTATGAGTTAATAACCGATGAAAAAAATGACAGAATAATTTTTTTTGGTAGATTTGCGGGCCTTGCTGGAATAATTGAAACCCTCTATGGATATGGACAAAAATTTAAAAAAATGGGGTATGATACTCCTTTTTACAGGATAAAAAGACCCTTTCAGTATAACTCTTTAAATGAGGCAAAGGAACACATCAAGAAAATAGGTAAAGAGATTTCTGAAGGGTTGCCTTCAGTAATTTCACCCCTTGTCATTGGAATTACAGGTAGGGGAAATGTTTCCCGTGGGGTTAATGAAATACTTGAACTTTTACCAGTAAATAAGGAATCTGCAAACGATTTACTTGAGGACAGGTATAGTTTTTTAAACAATGTGGTCTACTGCATATTTTTTAAGATTGATGATTATGTAAGTCCTAAAACAGGGGAATTTTTCATAGAGGATTACTATAAAAATCCTGAGAAATATGAGGTAAATTTTGAAAGGTTTTTGAGGTTTATTTCAATTCTTGTAAATGGGATTTATTGGGAGGAAAAATATCCGAGACTTATAAAAAAGGATAAGTTGAGGGAAATTTACATAAGTGGAAAGAGTAAAATGAAAATGATAGGGGATATCACATGTGATATCAATGGCTCCATTGAGATAACAATAAGGGATGGAGACCCAGATAATGGCTTTTTGACATATATACCTGAGAGGGATGAATTTGTGGATGGGATATTGCCCGAGGGTATTACAGATATGGTTATAAGTAATCTCCCCACTGAATTTCCTGCTGAGGCCTCTGAGGAATTTAGCAGTAAGTTAATAAATTATATAGAAGATATCCTGAAGGAAGATTTTACAAAGCCCTTTGAGGAGTTAAAGTTGCCCCCTGAGATAAAGAAGGCTATTATCTGTCACAATGGAAGACTTACAGACAGATATGAATATTTAAGAGAGCATCTAAAGGATTTTCTCTAATTCTTTCCAGTTTGAAAGGGATTCCCATCTTTGGGAGTCCCTCTCTATCTCTTTAATTATTTCTTTTACCTTTCTTTTCAGTTCTGAAATGGTGGAGTTATTTTCTATTATGTAGTGTGAGTTTTTTATTTTTTCTTCTATTTTTCCCTGTGCTTTTATCCTCTTTAAGATTTCTTCATATGGGAGTTTATCTCTTTTTTCGAGTCTTTCTATTTGCGTTTTAAGAGGTGTATATATAAAAATTATGGGTTTAAAAAATTTGTCAAGTCCCGTTTCAAATAGAAGTGGAATTTCAACCACAACTATTTTTTCTCTTTTTGAGAGTTTATTTAACTCTTCATATATTTTTTTTAAAACTTCAGGATGGACAATTGAATTTAACAAGTTTAATTTTTCTCTATTTTGAAAAACTATTTTTCCCAGTTTTTTTCTGTCAACTTTTCCCTCCTCTGTTAAAATATCCCCAAAAACTTCCTTAAGTTTTTTCTTAATTTTTCCCATTTCTAAAACAGAGTGGGCAATTTCATCGCTATTAATTGTTTTGATACCATTTTCATTTAAAATTTTAACAACAGTGCTTTTTCCAGATCCTATATTTCCAGTTAGTGCTGCTGCTATCATTTTTCAATTCTTTTCAGGAATTCCTCTTTACACTTTTCAGAACAGAAGTAGTATTTCTCCCCTTTATGTTCATAAACCACTGCAATTGATGGATCCACAAATGTCCCGCATATTGGGTCTTTATATGTTTTTATTTTTTTTATCTCACCGCTCACCGTGGTATTTGCCTTATTTTTATTGGGGCTGTAGGTGGATTTTTTAAAAAATGTAATCATCTTATAAATAAAAAGTGCCCATAATACATACCACAAAAATTTAAAAAATGCTCTCAACATCTCACTTCTCCAGATGATATTTTAGCATAAAATCGCTTTTTTCATATGTATATATCTTTCTGCGATGTAAAGTTGGGAGGTAACTTTAATAGAAAAAAGTTTCACAATTTTATACATCCTTTTTCTCTTTTAGTATCCTGATATTTGCCTGGCTTAAAGCTTCTATTATATTTTCATAATTATTTTCTGATAGTTCTCCATCCATGGCATCAATTTCAATTTTGACGGATATATTTTTAAATGTTTCAACCAAATTACCAACGATTCCCACAACCGTTGAAATCTCTCCCACAGGAACATCCAGTTTTAAGGATAGATTTCTATATTTTTTCTCCCAATAATTATCTTCTTTAGGTATTACATCAATATTTATATCACCAACATAACCATCATTACTCTCATCAAGAGAATTACCATCATAATATTTATCTACTTCACTATTGCCTTCTGTAGTTAACTGCTGATAAGTTTTTGTTGTTATTACACTATTATATTCAATGGTGTCTAATTCTTCATTTACAATTTCTATCTCATCGTTTTTTAGTATGCCTAAACTAAAAATTTTATTTCTAATCCCTTCATTTATTCCATGTAAGAGACTGTCCTCAGATAATATTCTCAATTCTCCGGGGGTTTTTAGAAATGCCTCGTATAATTTTTTTATTTCTAAAAACTCATTATTTTTCAAATATTTTTCCTTTATTACTCTTGGAGAAATTTTTTCAAGAAGTGCCCCATTGGTCTTTAGAGTTTCAAAAACTTCCTTATCCAAAGATCTTTCTCCAAAAGTTGGGATTCCCATATCAATTTTTTTGAAACCATTTTGAACTGGGACAAAAAGAGATCTATAATCGTTTCTTATTTCTTCATATTCTCTATTTTTTAAATCTTCAAGTTTTGTTTTTACTTCTTTTCTTTGTACATCTGTTAAATTTATAGTTGTATCATTTTCTATTGATTTTAGAGAAATTAGTTTCTTCAAATAGGAAAATAATGCGTTGGATTCTGTGGAGTACTTACACAAAAAGAAAAGAGTGTTTTTGTATACTCGAGGTTGTTCCCCATACTTATTAAAAAAATTGTCATCTGGTTTTTCACTATCGTTTATAATCAACTTAAAATCCTTACTATCTGGAATATCTCTTGAAAATTGTGGGTAAAAATAAACTTTGAGGTTATAATTTCCAGAAATATGTTCTTTAACTATTTTTCTTTCTTCCTGTAAAATCTCTTCTCTGGAAATGGATTCTTCCCTATCAATTATTATTTTGTTTAAATTTGGTTGATTGGTGAAGTAAAGTCCGTCATCAGCAACATAAAAAAGTCCATCTCTTATCTGGTTTATTATATTATCAATCTCCGATGAATGAAATTCAGGATAAAGGGTACTAATCTTTATATCTTTTATATTGTTTTTTCTTTTGCCTATACCGGAAAAGGAGTTTAGAAAAATTGTAGTACTTACAACGCTTCCTAATTTATATGGTCTGTATGCAGGGGATAAATTTGAGTCAATTTTTTTTGCTCCTGAATTATTACCCGTTATATCCTGGGCTATAATACTATCCCATTCTGGACCAATATGTTTTATAAGTTCTCTTCTGATGGATTCATTACTTAAATCAAAATCTCCTAATCTTATAAAAGGAATATTTGATGTAATTAGACTATTTACAACTAAGGATAGTAATCTAAGGACTCCTCTTGTTCTTTGAAATGTTGGGAAAGTTCCCCATTTTTTGTAAAGTGTTTCTATTACTTCAGGCTTAAAAGGATAACTTCTTAAAAATCGTTCTCTATATTTTAACAATTCATCCTGTGCAAGTAATCCTTCATTTTTTATGTGTTCTAAGAAATTATCCACTATTTCTTTTGCTTTTCCTTCATCAATTTTACTGAAAAGCCTTTTTCTAATAACATGCTCTATTTCCTCATCTTCTACTGGCGTATAAATTTTTTCAACCCTGCCTGTTATTTTTTGCAATTGTTGATACATTCTTTCTGCATTTTCATCGTAATGCTCAAGTGTGCTTGATGGTAAAGTTAAAACCAGGATAGCATTTCCAACGGTGGAAACTGCTGCGGTCAATTCCTGTATAAATGCAATAGTTTGAGAAGCAAGATTTGAATCTTCCACTTTAACAGCGGAAGCCTTTGTTGTATATTCAAGAATTTCATCCATCAGTATTAATGCGGGTCCATTTTCTCTTAAAATTTTTATGAGGTTATTACTTCCAGGGGCAGAATTACCTCTGGTCAATTCTATTTTTCCGGTTAGTTGCCTTTCTATTTCCTCCCAGGGTTTTGGGTCATTTGGTGAAAGGGCAACACCATCAAAAACCGCCACATTTGCGTTCCACCTGGTTACACTGTGGTAAAGAGAAATAAGTGTATGTGTTTTACCACCACCAAAGGGTGTTTGAAGTTGTATTACAGAATCTCCACTATTTCCCCTTAATCTTTCCTCAGCAATTTTTAGAATGTTGTTTAATCCCTTTGTAAAATATGTTCTTCTAAAAAATAAATCAGCATCAAGATAATCCTTAGGTGCGGTTTTATTAACCACCTGCGACAAGTTTGCTGCATAGACATCCATTGTTAGATTTCCCTTAATTATATCTTCATGTGGAACAGCAATTTGCGTAAAATTCATATTAAGGCCTCCTCGAAATTTTTATTCACCAAATAACCTTGATTGTCTCTTGCTTAAATCAGTTTTAATCTGTTCTTTACCACTTAAAAAGCCGTCGAGTAGTTTTTTCTCTTCACTATCAAGGGGAAGCGTTTCAGAAATTGCCTGAGCGACTTTATAAAAAGTATCGCTTTTACCAAAACCTGTCCTTTTAAAAATGTTTAAGATTTCCTGCTTCTTATTTTTTTTCCACAAAATTAAAACCGTGTGTAAAACATCTATAAGTTCTGTAGAGTATTTAATATCATCAAATTTTCTTTCATTTGGTCCCAGAATCTTTATAACCCCTTTTTCTTTCTTTATAAATCCCTTATTCCACTGTTCTTCCAGATTGATACCAACACTTTGTGCTATCTTTTTTGCATCGTCAAAGGGTGCTTTTGCTAACCCGAAACTCCATCTCCACAATACGTAAAACCTTGTTAATGGAGAAAGTTGTAGGGATACAGATTCATGTAAAATTTCTTTTATAGCATAATCGGTGACAATTTCGCGCACATAGTCAAGAAGATTTGCCGCTGTTATCTCGTTTCCTTCGTAATCCATTACTTTTTTGTATTTCCCAAAAATCTCGATTGCAGAGCCTATGGCTGAGATAAAATAATCCGCCCCACTTATCCCCTCTTCCCACAGGATTTTGAGTTTTTTGTGGATGTGATTTTTTATCTCATCTTTTACCTCATTTAGCCATCCTGTGTCTTTTCTTTCTATTTTTCTGCATACAAAATAGATGGAAGATGACAAGGCAGCAGATTTCTTTGCCCTCAACCTTGCTTTCATTTCAGTATCCAGAGGCCAGGAGGCTGTGGGAATGAGATTTGCTTCTAAGAGAGAATTTATCAAAGTTTCCCAGCCTGATGTTGTTTTATGGGCATAAATAATTGTTGCTATACCATTTGGTTTTAAAACTCTTGCAATTTCCTTAAAGGAATTCTTAAGCATTTCTTCAAATTTTTCTTTAGTTTTTATATTAGGTAAAAAATCAGAAGCTTTATTTTTAGGCATTCCTCTTAAAAGTGGTAATTCTGCAATGACTTCCTTTGATTTTGGAGTTAAAGGTGTTATAAAAAGTTCTGAGTATAGGTTTCCAACACTTCTTTTGAGCCAAACATAAAAAAAGTCTGACAAATATGAATAAGGGACATTATCATAGTAGGGAGGATCAGTGAAAACAGCATCAAAAAAATTGTCAGAATAGGGAAGAGACGCTGCAGAGGATTGAGTGATTTTTGGGACGGATGTTTCGGGAATTTGAGAGAAGTGAAATAAATTTCCTAATATTTCATGCATAATTGTTTTCCATGCACTTGTATGTTCAAAAATGTTCATTTCTATATAATCCCATAACATGGGTAAAGCTTGTCTACCATAAGTAAAACCAATAGCTTCCGTTTGAGAAATTAATCTACAAAGAACAGAATTTTTATCAGCCAATCTATTAACCCCTAAACCCAAATAACTTACAACAGCCTTTGCATACTCCTTGTCATATCCTTTATCAATCATTGCCTTATAAGCATTTCTCACTTTTTCAGTGAATGTTATAAGCGCAAGTTTTTGGCGAGGATTGAAAAGTTTATCCCATCTGGTCATGTTATATAGGACTATAGGAGTAAAGTTATATGATAACGATTGAGGTGTGTATTCGTTTCCTGTCGGTGTATAGATTATTTCATCAGGTACAGGGGCAATTCCCCACTCTTTTTTGAGAATTTCCCGTTTTTCATTGAGATATATCTCTGCCTCTTTAAATATTTGCATATCTTTTTCCGCTGCAATTCTATATTTCTTGCCACTAATTCCATTTTTATGTAAAACAACAGCAATGAGTTTTTCTCCAGATTTTCCTTCTCTGAAAAGTTTTTTTATGGTATTTGCTTCAACAGAAAAACCACATACGGGACATGTTGCTATTGCCATTGATACACTTCCCTTTGAAGGATCAAAGTCCTCAGGCATATCCTCATATCCGTCTTCCACTATTTTAAATTTTACTTCATTGCCTTTAACATAAGGGTACAGTGCAACTCTTTTATTTTTCTTTTTTGCGAGCCAGAACTGTCTCATTAAAGGGATTTCGGCATTACAGGTGGGATTCTGACATGGAATTGTCCTTGCCCAGATGTAACCTACAGGAATAAAACCGTCTTCATCTTGAGGATAAAACCTTCCAATTTCTTTTTTTGCTTCTTTAAGTACCCAATCTCCCCATTTTTTTACATCTTCAAGGAGGGGATTTATCTCTTTTTCCACTTCAAATCCAAACTCGTTTTTTACCTTTTTAACTGTCTTTTTTCCAAACTTCTGCGGGTATTCAAGAGTACACTTTAAGATAAGATTGGCAACTGGGTTGTAATCAACAGCATGGGCTTCACATCCAAGGCGAAGGGCTTCCAGAGGAATTGCTCCACCGCCTGAAAAGGGATCTAAAACCCTTGGAGGCTTTCCTCCGTTTGCCTCTAAAATATCCTTTCTTGCTTTTTCAATGATGTGGGGATTTAGTGAATTTTCCCATTTTGATAGCTCTATTATAAATTGCCTTGTTTTATCCCACTGCTCTGGATTTTCAGAAGCAGGAATAAGTGCTCCATAATTTGTTGCCCTTGATGATGCCAGAGGACGCCTTGCCCACCAGATGTGAAGGGTTGAAATATGGCCGTGCCTTATGTTTTTTTCTTTTGCTGAGATCTTGCTTATCTCTTTTACCGGGAAACTGACCTCTATAAAGCGTTTGGTTTTCATTATTTTCTCCTTCTGCCTTTAAAATTCC
>JAMOQF010000213.1 GCA_027064125.1 Acidobacteriota bacterium | reverse complement strand
CTTTGGCCCAAAGAACAATTTTTCCTGGAATGTGGGGATTTCACAGCCAATATTTATGGGGAATAGATTGAGGATTAAAGCAAAACTGGCAGGGCTTGGGGTAAATATAAAGAAACTTAAAAGGGAGAATGCACTCCTGGATGTAGTTGAGATGACAAAAATTGCATATTTTCAGGTTCTTCTTGCAAGAAGAGGAGTTGAAATAGCGGAAGAGGAAGTATCTCAATTGAAATCACATTTAAAGGATGCAAAAAACCTATACAAAGAAGGAATGATTCCCCACAATGATCTTTTAAAATCACAGGTTGCCTATGCAGCAGCGAAGGAAAACCTTGTTAAGGCTAAAAGTAATTTAAAGGTAGCAATTTCCAATTTAAACAGAATTTTGAGAAGAAAAATAGATGAAGACACGGATATTGAAGATATAAATCGTCCGGAATTTAAAGAATATGTTCTTAAAAGTTTGTATGATGAGGCACTTCAAAAGAGACCTGAGATAAAATTATTGAATGAGCAATTAAAACAGGCCAATTTAATGGTTAAACTCTCAAGGAGCTCCTATTATCCCGATGTCTATCTTGTAGGAAGATATGAGCAGGAAGGGGATAATCCATGGGCCACCAATAATGATTATAGAAATTATCACAACTTTATGTTTGGAATACAACTTAAGTGGAATTTTTATGAGTGTGGTAAAAAGGGGTATGAGGTTAAGAGAAGAAAGTTTGAAAGAAACGCACTTTTTGAAAAGATAAAAGGGGTGAAGGATTCCATATTGCTTGAGGTTAAAAGTTCTTATGAAAATCTGGAAGTTTCTAAGAAAAACATTGATACTGCAAGAATTGCCTTGAAACAGGCAAGGGAAAATTACAGGATAACCAATTTGAGGTATAGGGAAGGAATAACAAATTCAACGGAAGTGCTTGATGCAAGGACATATTTAACTGAGGCTGAAGTACATTACTATGGGGCACTTTATGGATATTTTATCTCAGAGGCAAAACTTTTAAGGGCAGTGGGCAGAAAAAGATAAAGTGTCAGGCACAATTTTACAATTTTTAGATTCAATTAGTTCGCCTTTAACTTTACCTTGAATTTAACCTTTGCCGCCACTATATCTCCATTTAAAGTTGCAGGTAGAAAGGAAAAATTTAATTTAATAAAGTTTATTATGTAAATTTTATATTCCTCAGGAATTTTGATGTGTGAGATAATCTTTATCCCCTTTATTTCTCCCTTTTTGTTTATAATCCCTTCAATTAGAAGTTTGCCATTTTTTATTTTTTTGCACGTATCCTTGAATTTGTCCGGACAATTTATGGGGATGCTTTTTAAAATTTTGGGTGGATTTACCCCTTTTACAAAGGAATTTTCATATATTTTTGCAAGGTTTTTCCTTTCCTCTTCAAAAAACATTTTCCCCTTATAGGGTATTCCCAATTTGTAGAATTGGGTTTTTATGTTTTTTTTATAGAGGTCAAGTTTTTCAATCAGCATCCTTAAATAGTCAAATTCGCTTTCACCAACCCCTTCAAGCTGGTAAAACACTCCACCTCTATATATATAAAATGTTGAACACTCCTTTTCACTGAATTTAAATTTTCCCCATAGGATATTTCCACAGCTACTCCACTCCATTGCAAGACAGGAGGCACTGAAATTTTCATTTTCTTCAAAAACCTGTCCCAGACATACCCTATGAATTTTCTCCTTATAGAGAAATATTTGTGATGCTTCAATTACCTTGGCAAATTCAGAAAGGTTTACAAAATTAAAGAGTACTTTGTTTTCTGAAATTATTTCCACTGAAAATATTTCTTCTCTTGATATATATAAAAACTTCCTATAACCATATGAATATATAAATAAGATATTTATTGCAATTAATATTAAAACTATCTTTTTATTTATCATCTTTTTTAAAGGGCTCTTTCAAGTATTTTGAAGCAAGGGTGATGGCACCATGGGAATTATCCTTACTGTTTAACACTTTTTTATACTGGGCGATGGCCCTTTCTCTTTGTCCAAGAATGTCATATATCATTCCAATATATAGGTTGCTCATTGTAATAACCCACGGTGGGTTACCATCTCCATCTACTGCCAACCTGAAGGAATCAAGAGCAGAATCGTAATTCCCCATTTTGTATAGAGATAGGGCAATTTTATAGTTTGCAAGAGAACTGTATCTATACTCCTCTAAGACTTTTTTATATTCTGAAATGGCTTCAAGGTATTTCCCCTCACTGTAAAGTTCATCTCCATTTATGAAAAAGAGTTTTATTTTTAGGTCTTTTGTTTCTTTAAGGATTTTCCCATCAGGATCAAGTACAATTTTAATGGGTTCTGTTTCCGTTGCTATTCTAAATTTTGTCCTTTTACCCTTTAAATTGACAATTTTTTTCTCATTTTTGCCTTTGTTTTTAAAAAGAAGTTCAACGGGCATCTTAAACTCTTCAAGGTTACATTTTATTTCTCCTTCAGTTAAGAATCCCCCCTTTGAAAGTCTAAAAATCACATATTTAAGTTTAAATTCTGGAAGGAGTCTCTTTTCTGTGAAGAGTTTGAAAAACCATGAATAGTCTTTCACAAAAGTGCTTTTTATTAAATTCTCAAAATTTTCACTGTTTAAAGTGTTTTCTTTTGTATAATTTTTGAAATTCATTAAGAGTTTTTTTACACCTTTTTTACCCACAATTTCTGAAAACATATAGAAAATCCAGGCGGATTTGGAAACCACGAGGGAGTCATATTTTTGAGAACTTAATCCAGCAAGATAGGCAGAGGTAGTATTTAATTCGCTGTTGTATTTTAATGTCCTAACCGCAAGGATTGTGAGGAGATCTTTTGTATAGTTTCCCCCGAATCTTTCTGAAAGAAAATCAAGAATGGGGAAGTAAGATATTCCTTCAACAGCCCATAGCATTTCAGGTATTATCTTTTTTATGGAGAAAAAATAGTTTTGATATGAGAGTTTCAGAAGAATTTTAGCCAGAATTTCTTTTCTGTTTATTTTTTCCACATCCTTTTTTGATATTATCAGAATATCTTTCATACCAAAGTGGCACTCTATTTTATCGTCAATTACAACAATCTTGATTGTTTCATAGGGGATAAATCCATAGTTTTGATTTAAAAAAGAATTAAAATCTTTTATTATTTCCTCCAATTTTTCAAGATCTTTGAATTTTTCTTCATAAAAAATGAGGAAATTTATCCCCGAATCCTTGAAGTTTTCATTTATAAATCTTCCAGCCAGAAGTGTGGGAGGATAAATTTCATCCTTTGAAGTGAAGATATATGTTTTGTTTAAACCGAGGTCTATAGAATCTGTAAGATTTAACTGGCTAATTGGGATAAATCCAGTTGGCATAGTAATTTGAAGATCATATTTTGCCCTATCAAAAAGATCCATGGATTCGGGAAACCAGAAACTTTCTCCAAAGAGAAGTATTCTATCTTCCCCTACATAGGAGTAATACTTTTTCCCTATTTCTTTGAAAAAATCATATTTTAATTTTGCAAAACAACCATCGGAAATGATTTTAACTGTGATTTTATCCCCTTTTTTCAACACTTCATCAAATTTGATCATTAAGGTAAAATTCTGGGTGTCATCCTGTATATACTTTAAAACATTTCCACTTCCATCCTCCACTGATGTTACATAGAGATTGCCATTTAATCTAAATTTTACAAAATTTGTCTCCTCTTTTATTTCTATCTTAATCAAGGCAATTTCAGATATGTGATTTTTTATTGGTTCTATTTGAAGAAAAATTTTTTCGCTTTGTAGATTATATAATTTTCCAGCACTTATGTTCCATATTGAGAAAAAAATAAAAAGTAGTGTGATATAAAACTTTCTCATTCTGAATGCCTCCTTGAATTTTGGGACTCTTCAATTTCTTTGCAAATTGCCTTTGAAATTTCTTCAAAGGTCTTTTTCTTGCCAAAAAGTTCTGAAATTTCCTTTAGTTTATTTCTAATTTTCTCATATACTTTTTTATCTGAGAATATGGTTTCAAAAGTTTCAAAAATATTTTCCCCATTTAGGTCTTTCTGGATCAGTTCCGGAATTACATTTTCCCCTGCAATTAAATTTACCATACCTATATGTTTTACCCTTAGGAGCAATTTCCCAATAAGGTATGTTGGTGTGGAAGTTTTATAAACTATAAAAAAAGGGATTTGAGAAAAGGTGGCTTCGAGGGTTGAAGTGCCAGATTTTACAATTGCCATGTGTGAACTTTTTAATACCTTTGAGGCCTTCATTTCTGTTAAAAAAAGGTCATTCACCTCTATTTCTTCAATCTTTTTAATTATATCATTTTTCAAAAAACTATTTGCTATTGGAATTACGAAGAAGACCTCTGGATGCCTTTTCTTTATCTTTTTTAATCCCTTTAAAATTTCTTCCAGAATAAAGTCTATTTCCCTTTTGCGACTTCCAGGAAGGATTGCTACAGGCAGCATATCCTCATGTAAATTAAAAATTTTTGCGAGATTAACTTTTTCTGTTTTATCCACTTCTTCCTTTAGGGGATGTCCCACAAAAATGGATCTTACATCTTCTTTTTCAAAGATTTCCCTTTCATTTGGGAATATTGAGAGCATTAAATCCACATATTTTTTTATCTTTTTCACCCTTTTATATCTCCATATCCAGATGGTGGGACTTATAAAATAGATTACCTTAACCCCTCTTTTCTTTAAAAAGGGAGCTAAAAATAGGTTAAAATCTGGAAAATCTATTAATATTGCAGTTTTTATTTTCTCACTTTTTGTGATTTTTAAGACCTTAAAAATCAGTTTTAAGTAATTTCCCAGAAGTTTCAGTGCCTCAACCGGGCCAATTGCGGAAAGATTTTCAATGTTTTCAAGAAGAATTACCCCTTCACTTTCCATTAATTTACCGCCAGATCCAATAAATTTGATATTTCTGCTACACTTTTTCAGATGTTTTACTATCTGTGCACCATATTTTTCGCCAGAGTGTTCCCCGGCAATAATTAATATTTTCTCCATGAAGAATATTATAAATTAAAAGGAGGAATTTACATCATTTTTTTCCCCGGTCTGTGATTGTTTGTGATTGTTCCCCAAAAAAGCCACGTAATTACACTTTACCCAAGATGAAAGTAAACTCACGAAGCATCCACGAAAGTAAAAACAATGGTAAAAAAAGGTGTCAGGCAAGAAATGAAAATGGAAATGAAAATTAATGAAAAAGTGAAAAAGTGTCAGGCAAAATTAAATAATAAAAAATAACCTTTTTTTGAATTATCTTAATAAATCTTATTTACTGAACAGAAAATTTTTTA
>JAMOQF010000212.1 GCA_027064125.1 Acidobacteriota bacterium | reverse complement strand
TGCCATAAGTTCTAGAACGTAGGGATCTTTTGAATCTTTTCTTAAAACTCTTTCCAGAATCTTTTCTGCCTTTAGAAAGTTATTTTCACCAATGTTTTTTTCGGCAGATGCAATCAACTTTTTTTTGTTAAAAAATAGTGACATTTAAATTTCTCCTACTGAATTGTTGCCACTGGAATTTCGAGAAACATGGTAGTTCCAATATCAGTACCGCTCTTTGCCCATATTCTTCCACCATAATGTTCAACAATCTCTTTTGAAAGGGATAGGGAAATTCCAAAACTCTTTTCTCCTGGATGCATGGTTTCAGTTTTAAATTGATAGGGTAAAAATATTTTTCCTAAATTTTCTTTATCAATTCCCTTTCCTGTATCCTTAACAGTTAAAATTATAAAATTGCTATTGAAAGCAGGGTTGAAACTTGCTGAAATTTCAATAAAACCTGTTTTTGTATATGTATAACTATTTTCAAGCAGCGTATTTATAACAAATTTAAACTTCTCCCTGTCTCCCTTTACTCTGTGGTTGAGAGAATCTTCTTTTATATTTAGATTAAGTCCCTTTTCTTCACATAATTTTTTAAATGGAGTAGCCACGGAGATGACAATGTCCTTTAAATTGAATATTTCATCTTCAAAATCATGGCTTTTAAAATATTTTGTTTCCTTGGTATCAATATATGAAAATAGTTGTTCTAATTTTTCAATGTTATTTTTTAAAAGGTTTGCAAATCTTTTGAGATTTTCGTTTTCTTTGGGGATTATTCTTTCCATCATATTGACATTAGAATTTAATTTAGAAATTTCCTTTTCTCCCTCCTCTTTTAATTTTTTTGCATAGAAAAATCTTTGCCTCTCCATTCTCACAACTGGAAGAAAAATATTTGAGTATTTGAGAAGTTCAATTCTATTTTTTTCAAGTTCTTCAGAAAGGATGGATATTTTTTCTTTTAACTTTGAGGTTTCCCTTTCCACTAAAACTTCGACTTCTTCATTTAAGTTTATAACATTTTCGAGGATGTCTTTCTTATATATGGCAAGTGCAAGCAGGGTTGCAAGTCTTTTGCAGAAGGTGAGGCTATCTTCATCAAAGGTATCAAACATCCCAGTTTCAGATATGACATTATAAATGTTTAGTAGGCCAAAGGGAGTATTATCCATTGAAATGGGGACACTCATAAAGGATATTATTTTGTGCTTTTTCAGGGGTTCTATGAAGGTTTCTTTCTTTACTCTGAGTAATTCCGGAGCGTCAAGTGAGTAGGGGGTAAAAATATAAGGTTGCTCAAGTTTTATCAATCTGTGGGCAAGTGTTTCTTCTGATGTGATTTTAGTAGTTAAAAGGGGATCTTTTTGAAAACCATTTATAAATTGTTCTGTGATTTCATTCCCTTTTTCATATTTTAAAAAACTTCCATAGTTTGTCTGAAATGTTTTCAAAATGGACTTGAAAATTAATTTAGGTAGGTGTTTTATATCCTTTTTTTCCAGTAAAATTTCATTGATATTTCCAATGACTTCAAGTTCTCTGTTTTTTCTGTTGAGTTTATTCTTCAGTTCATTAAATTTATTGCTTAATTCAGCAAACTGTATATTTGTTTCAACGGCTTTTTCAACAAGATCTTCATTTCTAATTTCATCTCTACTCTCTTTTACTTTGATGTTATGACTGGTTTTTTCCAGATTTTCGTGGAATTCTTCTTCAGGGTGCTTTGTAGGTTTGGTCTTCTTTTTGTGATGATAACTTTCAAGGACCATCTCAAAACTTTTGTCTATTCTTTCTTCTATTTCTCCAATCTCAAATTGTGGAAAATATTTCTGGAATTCTTTTAAAACTAAAAATATGATTTCCCTCAATGTTTTTATGACACCTGCTCCTGTTATTGCTATGGCACCAAAATAGGGAACTTTTCTTTCATTTAATAACTGATCCAGTTCTTTTGGGGAATAGATATCGGCAAGGTCCTGTTTATTGTACTGCATCACAAGTGGTATGGTGTTGTAGTCCAGATTATTTTTAGCAAGGTTGTTTTTCAGGTTTTCGTAGCTTTCCTTATTATTTTCCAATTCCTTTTTTTGTGAATCGGCAACAAATACAACTCCGTCAGCTTTTCTCAGAACTGCCCTTCTCGTCTGATCATATTTTACCTGTCCTGGAACTGTAAAGACCTGAAGGGTCATTTTATATCCATTAATTTCACCAAGATTTAATGGAAGGAGATCGAAAAAAAGTGTCCTGTCGTCACCTGTATTTATGGAAAACAACTTAACTCTTTGGTTTGGAAAAAGGACCTGGTGGATGTAAATTAAATTTGTGGTTTTACCACTTAACGCAGGACCATAGTAGACAATTTTTAATTTGATTTCTTTTTCAGCGTGAAGTATTTCTGCCATAGTACTCCTAAAAAATGAAATTTACTTCCATAAATATAATAGCAAAAAAAATGTTTGTCAAAAAATATTATTTGAACCTTTTTACAAAAGAGATATCATATATTATTCTGATATCATCTAAAGATAGAGGTGGAAAATGAAAAAATATTTATTTTCCATTTTATTGTTGATTTTTGCTATTTCTCTAATGTTTGGTGCTTCTCTTACTCTTAAGTCTCCAAATACAACAGTTGTCAACGGACAATACTTTCCCATTTTTATCTATTTTAGTTCGGGAAGTAGCAATGTTGTTGCTTGTGATGCTGTTATACAATATGACAATAATTTATTTGAAGTTTGTGGCTTTGATCCTGTAGATTCAGTTTTTTCCAATTCTTCATTTAGTAATCCCATATATTTTAATGTGGATGAGTCAAATGGAAGGTTAGAAGTTATATGTGGTATTCCTACACCTGGTGTTGTGGGTGATAACCTGTATATGGGAGCAGTTATTTTTAGGGCAAAAAATTTTACATCTTCTCCAGCTAATTTTAACCTCGTATTTACTTCTTCGGGGCAGAGTGGAGAATCACATGTCATATTGGATGATGGAAATGGTACAGATATTTTGGACAGTGTAAGTGGATGTAGTTTGGGTGTTGAAGATGGCACCCCACAAATTACCTCCTTTGCTCAATTTGCAGACGGGATAGGATATATTTCCACTGTTACTCTTGTGAATCCCTATAGGGATAAAACATTAACGGGGGCTATTTTGCTTAAAAAAAGTGATGGGAGTGAGTATGATGTAGATTTAAATGGTGTTAAATGTAAGGGGTATGTTGCTTTCGAATTACCCCCTCTTTGTGGGTATAGTTGGAGTACAGATGGTCTGGGAGATCTAACCTCTGGAACGGTTCAGGTTTACTCAAATTATAAGGTTGAAGGCACAGTTTTATTTGATTCTCCCTATGGTACTGCAGGAGTTGGTGATAGTGTGTTGCACAGTAGATTCTTTGCACCTGTTGAAAAAAATGAAGATGAAAATTTGAATTCAGGTATGGCCTTTGTAAATTCTTCAGATTCAGATATAAATGGAGTTGATTTGTATTTACTGGATAGTTCTGGAAATGTTCTTTCAACTTCTACAATCAATATTCCAGCCCATGGACAGGCAATAGGATATATCGATAATTTTTTCCCCGATTTTTCCCAATCTCCATTTGAAGGAATGATATATTATGATGGTGAGACTTCCATAGGTGGGATAGTTTTGAGGGATGGAGAGGAAAGCAACGGTAGTTTTGCAACAATGCCAGTTATAGAAAATGGGAATAAAGACCTTTATTTCGCCCAATTTGCAGATGGATCTGGAATTTATTCCGTTATAACCCTTGTGAATCCATCTGAACAAAGCAGTGCAAATGTCAAAGTTCATCTTTATGGAGAAGATGGATCGCCTTTAAGTGTTGATTTGAATGGAGAGGTGGTAAATGGTGAAAAGGATTTAACCATTCCACCAAAAAGCATGGTAAAGTTAAAAAGCGATGGAGTTGGGGATTTAACTTCTGGAAATGTTTATGTGGAATCTAATATTCCTGTTGGTGGGACCATTATGTTTTCAGGAAGTGCAGGAACTGCAGGTGTTGGGGCAAGTAAGCCATTAAAGGGTTTTCTTGCACCTGTTGAATATAACAGAGATGGGAATGTGAATACAGGGTTGGCCATAATAAATCTTGAATCATCTCAAATTACAATAACTCTTAAGTTAAAATCCTTTGGAAGGGATGGCACTATAGTGGCGGAAAAAGAAGTGGAAATCCCCGGCGGTCAAAATGGAAATGGAGAGTATGTGAGATTTATAACTGATATTTTCCCCGATTATTTTAGTGGTAAAAATTCCTTCAAGGGAATTGTTCAACTTGATGTTCAAGATTATAATGTGGCAGCAACAGTGATTAGAGCAGGTAAAGATTCTTATGCCACTCTACCTGTTGTGGAAATAAAATAAAATTTTGTAAGGGGGGATTTTGCATCCCCCTATTTTTTTATTGTGATTCCCTTTAATATTGCTTTATCCCCATATAAGTTTCTTATTTTATCCACAGCGTAATTTAGTTTATCCAATTTTTTTATTTTTCCCATGTCAAATAGGGAGGGAACAGTTCTGGATGTGGCTAACTCCGAAAGTGTTATTCCTATCTTTCTCACTCCCATGGGATGTGTGTTTAATTTTTCCACCATTTCGAAGAGTTTTTCCCTTATTAATTCTTCATGATTTGTTTTTCTTTCAAGATTTAATGTTATGTGGCTGAAGTTAAAATCTGGATACCTCACCTTCACTGTAATTTTTCCCGCCACAAGATTCATCTTTCTGAGTTTGTGGCAAATTATTTGCAAGAAAAAGTAGGCGATTTTTTTTAATATTTCATTTTCTCTACAGTCTGATGGAAGTGTTGTTTCCTTTCCCATGGATTTTGGGTATATTTTTTCATGTGGAACGAAATTATCCCTGAGTTCCTTGAGGGAAAAATAAAGTTTTTCTCCATTTATACCCATATATTTTTTTATCAACAGGGGATTTAGTCTTATGAAGTCTTTTATGTTTACTATTCCTATGGAATTTAGAAAATTTGAGGTTTTCTTCCCTATGCCTGGGACCTCTGCCACCGGGAAGAATGAAAAAAATTGGATTTCACCTGGGGAATATAGATATAAAATTCCGTTGGGTTTTGCAATTTTAGACAGCATTTTAGCATAAGTCATGGATTTTGAAATACCTATTGATGCATCAAGTCCAGTTTTTTCCTTTATTTCAGTGAGAATTTTGTGGGCAACTTGAAGTGGATTTTCCCATATTTTTTCACACCCTCTGAAATCCATGAAACATTCATCAATAGAGTATTTAAGTATGTGAGGTGAGTATTTCTGAAGTATTTGCATAAAGCGATTTG
>JAMOQF010000211.1 GCA_027064125.1 Acidobacteriota bacterium | reverse complement strand
CAAGCCTACCCTAAAAGCCCCTAAAAGTTTATAGGATGAAAAAAGAGATTTCCTTTAATCGTTAATTTCTGCCAGAAGGATTTTACTTTTGCCAGTGTTTAATCTGTTTTCTTATTTGCCTCCCCCCAAAAGCCCCTAAAAATTTATGAAAACAAATGGTGCCAGACAAAAAAATTTTTCTCTTTCTTTTCTACAAACCCATAGTTGGGATTGTGTGGGGGATAAATTCAGCCTGACACTTTTTAAAAAAAATTTATTCTTCCATTCAGGTTTTTACCAATTCCCCCATCTCTTATGTGAAGGATTTTTAACTTAACTTCTCCCAATGTGGTTTGAAGTTATTTTTAACCCCTTTTTAACGAAAAAAGGTTTTCTTCCGACACAATTAATTTTACACTGTCAAAAATCTTCACCTGATTGATTTTTAAGTTGTGATTATGGATTTAATGGATGTGTAATTTATGCTAATATAATCCCTATGGGATTTGAAGATAGAAGTTTAATTGGAAATTTACTGTGGGCTGTTCCACTTTTTTTACTATTTTTTCTTTTTTTAAAATTTAAGGTCTATCTTTTCTGGAAGAAATTAAGTGGAAAGTATTCCCGTGGTTTTTTAGATTACCTGAAAAAGGAGTGGAGTTTTATTTTTATCTTTCTATCGCTTTTATTCCTTTTTTTGGGTTTTTTTAAGTTCAGGATCGGGGAAAAATATTCTGAAGAGATAAGGGGAAATGAAAAAAACATATATTTTATATTTGACATATCATATAGCATGCTTGGAAATGACATAAAACCTTCAAGACTTGAAATTTCAAAAAATGTTGCCATTTCCATATTGGATAGATTTAGGGGTGAAAAGTTTGGCGTCATCATGTTTGCAGGTAAGGGCTTTATATTGTCTCCCCTTACATCAGATTGGGATACAGTTAAATTTTTAATTTCAAGGCTTTCGCCGGAGAGTTCTTCCTCTCAGGGAAGTGATGTAAATCCCTCACTGAAACTGCTTTTAGATATGACAGGGAGTAAATCAAAGGGTGAAAAGATTGCAATATTATTTAGCGATGGAGAATTTTTTAAAAAGATAGATGATTCGATTCTGGAGAAATTAAGGGAAAGGGGAATAAAATTTTTCACAGTTGGTGTGGCAACTGAAGAGGGATCTAAAATTCCAGATCCCAAAAAGGGTTATACGGCGCCAATTGAGGTAAATGGAAAACCTATTTATTCCCATTTAAATGGTAAGAATTTGATTTATATCTCCCATAAATTGGGGGGAAGGTATGTAAAGTATTTGAATGTTCCCCAGGTTGTGAGGGAGATTATTTTTGCTGTTAAAGGGGAAAGTGTTATCAAAAATTTTCCCTTTAGGAAGAAAAAGGTAAATGGGAGTTTCCTGCTTTTTTTCCTTTCTTTTATATTTTTTTCTCTCTATTTTATTTTTGGCAGGGTAAAATTAAAGGGGTTTTTATTTTCACTTTTACTCTTTATTGTTTTTACTGGTTTTATATCTGGAAGTGTTGCTGATGTTGTAAAAAAGGGAAATGAGTTTTACAGAATGGGCAGGTATGAAAAGGCACTAAAAAAATATGTTGAGGCGTTAAATGGGGTTAAGAAAGGAAGTAGTGAATTTTTAAAAATAAACTCAAACATCTCCCTTACACTTTTTAAAATGAAAGATTATAAAAGGGCAATATTTGTGCTTGAAAGTGGTTTAAATTCCTACAAAAAAAATGACAGACTTAAAGGTGAGGCATATTACAATCTCGGCACCATGTATCTTTTTGAAAAAAATTATGAATATGCTCGAACTTTTCTTGAGAATTCACTAAAATTAAATCCCCTGGATATGGATGCAAAATATAATCTTGAAATTGTTTTAAGATTGCTTGCTAAAGGTAAAAAGAAAAAAAAGGAAAAGAATGTGGAAAGGAATTTAAATTCTTTAAGGGAAAAGGAAAAAAGTTTTTTTGAGGTAAAGCCTAAGAAGAAAAATTTTGGGTTGAAGGGCCCCTATTGGTAGATGTGTCATGAGGAAGTCAATCCTATTTATTCTTATAATATTTTTCTTTTTTTCAACTCTTTTTTCTGCAAATGTGGAGATGTATCTCAACAAAAATGTTTTGTATCCAACAGATACCCTGAATCTCACAATAATAGTTAAAGGGTATGGCCTTGAAGATTGTGGCAGGGTGTCTTTCCCCGATATACCTGGTTTCATAAAGGTGGATAATAGGGAAACTGAACTTCCAACAATTGTTGGTGGGAAACAGTTTATACTTAGAAAGTATATTTTTTCTTATATACCCACAAAAAGTGGGATTTTTTATATCCCTCCAATTTCCATTAAATTACCTGATGGTGTTTATAAATCAAAGAAAATAGAGATAAAGGTTTTGAATCCAGATGGTACAGAGAATAAAACAGTTTATTTGCCACCTGAAAGAAATGTGGAAAAACCGGTCACGAAAAGAAGTGAAATACGCCTTAAGGATGAGATAAAACTCGTAAGGGAAATGGATACAAAAAATCCCTATGAAGGAGAACAGGTGGTTTTAACCTATAAAATTCTGACCAGAAAATCCATAAATCAGAATGTAATCCAAAAGGTTATTCCGGAGTATGGTGATTTTTGGGTGGAGGATATCACAAGGGAAATTGAACATTCCTATCAAACTGTGATTTTAGATGGGAAAAAATATTACAGTGTGATTCTTCAAAAATTGGTTCTATTTCCCATAAAAAGCGGCAAGTTAAAAATAGGTGAATCAAAATGGGAAGTAAAAATCAAAGATATAAATCCACCATTTAAAGAGACTCCCAAATTGTTATCAGTTGCTTCCATTGAGATTGATGTAAAACCTCTTCCTACTAAAAATGTGCCCAAAAATTTCAAAGGGGATGTGGGGGATTATGAGATAAAACTGAATTTCGGTAGTAAAAAACTTGAAGTTGGTAAAACAACTTCTCTTTATCTTACAGTTAAAGGGGCTGGAAATGTAAGTGCAATTACATGCCCGGAAATACCCAGAAGTGAATTTTTTAAAGTTGTTGATGTAAAGGCTGTTCACTGGAGATTTGGCTTTTATCCTTTTAAACACTATGGAGAAAGATTATTGTACGGTGGAGAGAAGGTATGGCAGATATTTTTCTATCCCTTAAAGAGTGGGAAGGTAAAGTTTCCATCCATAAGGTTTTCCTTTTTTAATCCCTTTAAGGGTGATTATGAAGAGGTTGTGACGGATCCAGTTGTTTTTGATATTGTGAGGGGAGAATTTAATCTGGTAAACAAGGAAATTGTAGGTAAAAAAAATACCATTCAGAGAAAAGGTGGTTTATCTCCTAAGATACTTTTGTTGATTGGGGTTGCTTTTTTTTCCATCCTTTTGTCTTTAACAATTTTTGTGAAGATAAGGGAAAAGATAAAAAATAGATCAATACCAATTGAAGTTAAAAGGGAAATGAAGATAAATCTTTTGTTTGAAGATGCAAAAAAAAATATTGAAAAGTACAGAACCAGGAGTTTCTTTGAAGTAATTTATACACTTACAAATGAGATTGTTGCCTATTTTGTTGGCATTGGCATTAAGGGGATGACAAGGGGTGAGATAAGGGATCTACTCCTGAGGTATGGTTTTATGAATAGGGATGTGGAGAGGATTCTCGATATACTTCAGTTATGTGATGTTGTCAGGTTTTCCAATAGAGATATTGAAAGTGAAGAGAGAAAAGAGATTCTGAAGTCATTGGAGGAGATATGGAGTGAGTATAAGTATAGTTTAGGAGTAAAAAAGTGAATTGGTTTCACGCACTAATTCTTGGGGTTGTTCAGGGGCTTACTGAACTTCTTCCAATAAGTTCTTCTGCCCATTTAATTTTGGTGCCAGCCATTTTTAAGTGGCAAAAATCTCCTCTTGCCTTTGATATTGCTCTTCATCTTGGAACAACGCTTGCCATAATTTTATTTTTCTGGAGAGATCTTTACTCAATTTTTATGGAGTCCGTAAAGGGAATTTTAAGGATGGATGGGTATGAAGAGGAAAATTTTAAACTTGGTATAAATATAATCATTAGTTGCATTCCAGCGGGTATAATAGCACTTTTTTTTAAAGATGAAATTGAGAATTACTTCAGAAATCCCCTTGTTTCTGGGATAAATTTAGTACTTTTTGCCTTTTTTCTCATGTATTCCGATAGGGTTAGTAAAAATTTCAGGACCTTAGGAGATATGGGAATAAAAGATTCCATTTTCATAGGAATTCTTCAGGCAATTGCCTTAATTCCAGGAGTTTCCCGATCTGGCATAACCATTTCTGCAGGGCTTTTGAGAAAGTTTAAGAGAGAAGATGCCGCAAGGTTTTCTTTTATAATGATTGTTCCACTGGTTTTGGGGGGAACGTTACTTGAATCCTATGAGTTTTACCGTGAACTTCTTTTAAAAAATGAGATAACCTTTTTCTACAGGAATTTGCTTTTCCCCTTTGTTGTTGGAACCATAACCTCATTTTTGGTTGGGGTTTTTGCCCTCAAGTTTTTATTTAACTACATAAAAAGATCAAACTTTGATATATTTGTCTATTACAGGGTAATTTTTGGAATCTTTTTTCTCATATATTTTCTTGGATTTTATGGCTAAAAAAATAATTGCAATTGATACAACAGATAGGGTACTTGAGATATCCTTTTTTGATGATGGGAATTTGAGTTTTTATTCAATAGATAGTGGGAAGACCCATTCTGAGATTTTACTCAGGTCAATTAACTTTATCCTTAGAATTGCCCAATGCGATGTGGAGGATGTGGACTATTTTAGTGCCATAACTGGTCCCGGAAGTTTTACGGGGATAAGAATTGGAATATCAGTCATAAAGGCGTTTTCAATTGGCAAGGGTATATCCCCCCTTGGCTTAAATTCTCTCTATCTAACTGCTGTTGGGAACAAAAAACTGTTTGACAAACGGGTTGTGGTTTTGATGGATGCAAGGAGAAATGAAGCATATGTTGGCTTTTATGAAAAAGTGGGAGAAGAGATAGTTGAGTTTAAAGGGGCCATGTCCATTCCCATTGAAGGGCTTTTAGGGGAAATTGATGAAAACAGTGTATTGTTAGTTGTGGGAGATGGCGAATTTAAAAGGAAAGTGGTTGATGTATGTAAGGGGTTTGATATCTCATTTGTTGAAAGGGGTGGGAACACGAAGACTTTAATTTATGAAATTTTAAAAAGAGAAAGGGAGAAGAAACTTTCTGAAATTGAGATCAAAGATGGATTTTACATAAGACCTTCCGATGCCATGAAAAAATTAAATGATAGAAGTAAAGAAAATAACTGAAGAGGATATCTTTTCAATAAATCGCCTTCTTGAGAGTTTAAATTTAGT
>JAMOQF010000210.1 GCA_027064125.1 Acidobacteriota bacterium | reverse complement strand
AATAAGTAAAAAAAGAAGGTAGGTAGGTAGGAACAGACCAGAACTTGATCGGAATTGTGGAATTGGTGTCAGGCAAGAAAAGTGGGCATTCAGAGTAAGCAAGGAAAAAGAAAAACACAAAACAGGTAATGGCTTAAAATCTTCTGGAAAAAATCAAATAATTTAAGGAAAATTTTTCTCTTCTGAAAATTTTTAGGAGACCTCAGAACGGAAAAGGTTGAATGTGAACAGAACAGGATGTAGAAAAAGAGGCACGATCTTAATACAAATTTTATTTTGGATATAGATTTTGTTTTAAATTTTAATATTTAGAAAAAATTTCAGACTGCATTTTGTTGTATAGTAATGTAAAGGATAAATGAGAGAATGAAAAAAGCATATGATGGCACCTTGCTATTAATGGTTTCAAAATTTCTTCAGGTTAATTTTAGCATCCTCTTCTTGAAAGGAGTTTTTCTATTTGATACAACCAATACTAAACTGCCACTAACTTTCTTCTATACATTTTTCATCCATTAAAAAAGTTATATACTATTTTCCTTCATTTACATATCTAATTACCTTATCTTTTCTTAACTCCTGAATTAAATTTTTTATTTTCTTTTTCAAAAATTTATCTTTTGTTTTCCTTCCTAAACTTTCAAGTTTGATGACAGTTTTAACTAAATCTTTATTTCTTACGATATTGCAACAAAGATATGCAAATATTTCCCATTGGGGTCCCGGTAGATCAGTCAAAATGGTGTTAATGTCATTTCTAAATGGATAAAGCATTCTTAAATTATCAAGAAGCGAAGAAAAATATGGCCTTACATTTCCTCTCGGTGTTGAATACTCAAGATATTTATTGTCATCTGTAGAAATGATATTATTTAAGTCCACATTGTAAAAGTGAGAATAATACGTTAAAAATTTCTTTATCCCCTTTTCACCCAAAAGTTCATTACCCATAAGACAATATACACTGTGATATGGAGAAAATCTCTTTAAAACGGAATATTTTATAATCCTATCTTCAAGGTCTTTCCATCTAATTTTAAGGGGACTCTTTGAAGCAACCAGAATCCCTTGATTCTTCGCGACAAATAATCTCACATGAGGAAAAACACTTTTTATGGTTGCCACTATTGAAAGAACATCCATCCTTGAAATGTGATGAAGTTGTATCCATTGCTGAAAAATTCCATCTTTTTTTAAATTATTCATTGCTATTTCATAGAATTCCTTACTATAAAGGGATGCAGCTCCGGCAAACCATATGCTTGATATCTCCATAGTTATTAAATCATAAGGAGTTTTATTTAAAAGTAAAAAGTTTCTCCCATCTGAAATATGAAGATGAACATTTTTCTTCTCAAGTATATTGTCATTTATTCCACTAAAGTATTTTTTAGCGGCTTCCACTATTCCGGGCGAGATTTCTGATATATCTATATATTTAAATTTTGCTTCATAAACCACGCTTGCAGTCACCCCCGTACCTAAACCCACTACCAGAGCTCTATCCCTTCTTCTGGCAAACAAAATTGGATATAAAGCAAAACCTCTCTGTGCCTCCATTTCATATCCATCGTCCCCTTGAAATTTTCCATTGGTCCAAAGAGTCAAACTTTTATATTTTCCAACTTTTCTTATGGTAACTGTAGTAAATCCACCATCTTTCTCTTCCCAATAATCTATTACCTTTCCAATTCCCTGTCTTGAAAAGTATACATTTGTACCAAGGGAAAGTTTTGTCATATCCCATGGCGGGAGAATTAAAATTAAAAATAAAAGAATAAAGGAAATCCCCACACCTTTTATTATCTTTTTCCCCTCCTTAGATATAAGGACTAAAAGCAAAATTGCCAAAAAACCAGAAAAAACTGATATCAGAGTGAGGGATTTATATGAACCGAGATATGGAATTAGAACAAAACCTCCAATAATTGAACCAATAATATCTCCCAGGGTATTAAAAAATGAAATTGTACCAACTTTTTTGCCAAGAAACTTTATATTTTCAGAAAAAACAGAAACTAAAAGCGGAAAAATAGTTCCTATCAAAGTTGTTGGTAAAATAAGAACTGAAAAACTTACAGAAAATCTAACAAATTCCCTTTTGGGAAAGGTATTTGCCATGGGTAAAAACTCAAAAATCAGGGGGAGTTTATCCCAGATATATATCTGAAAAAATATCGTAAGAGATAAAAATAGAAGGAGATGCCATATTATCTTTATTTTTCTATCCCTTTCAAAATCAAATGCCCTCGCCATATACCCACCTATTCCCAATCCCACCAAAACTGCAAAAAGCATTATCCCAAAGGCATAGGAACTATTACCAACAACCATTGCCAATATATGTGTCCAGAGTACTTCAAGAGAAAAGGAAACCAAGCCCAGTGAAAAGGCAACTACTAAAATGGCAATTGAAGTCTTTAAAGAAAGGTCCTTTGTGGGGGTAGAAAGAAAATCTTTTTTTAAAGACTTATGGAATTTTTTTATTTCACTTTGAGATTTTGAAAGACGCCACCCAACATAAGCCACAATGAAGTTAATAAATATCGCAATAAACACTGTTGTCTTTAATCCAAATTCAGGAAACAATATGTAAGTCGCTGAAAGCACCCCCAATGCAGCACCAAAAATATTTGCAGAATATAGGGTAGAAACAACTCGGGGAAGTTTTTCTTTATCATTACCAAGTTGTTTTACCAGTAAAGGAAAAGTTGCACCCATCGCAATAGTGGGAATTATAACCACAACGACTATTAATATTACTCGAATTGCTCCAACTGTCAGAGAAGAAAGTGTTGTCATCTTCACAAGGTGAACATAGAAAAGTTGAATATATTTAAAAGAGTAAATGGAAATGAATGAAAAAATACCAATAATCATTTCAAAAAGGGCATAAAATTTAACTGGTATTTCCACCCTATCAGCCAATTTTCCTCCAAGGTAGTTTCCAATTGCCATTCCCAACATATAAATAGATAAAATTAAAGTCACAGCCACAGAAGTGGAACCAAATATCAATGTAAGTTTCTGTAAAAAGAAGGTCTCCAATATTAACGCTGAAATTCCAGAAAAGATAAATAAAAGAGATACTAAGTAGTAAGTTTTTTCATTCTTTATTCTTTCCCACCTGAAAATACCCTCAAAGGATCTATTTTTATAATATTTATTCCACAATTTTTCTGTTAAATACACCACAAGTAATGTATGCGGAATGGAGGCCAATAGATCTATAATATAATGAAGTCTTAAATAAATTGTAGCAAGTATTACCATGGATACAGCAAATAAAAAAGGATAAAATATCTTCTTCCCATACTTTTTGGCATAAATAAGCACCAAAAGTCCCCAGGTGGTATGAAGTGATGGGAAGCAATTTCTAGGAATAAAAGAATTTGCCAAATTTCCCTTTCCACTATTGTAATAAAGAGGCCCCACAACAGGAAAAATGAAATATAAAATCCAGCCAGTAATTCCAGCAATGACAAAAGAAAGGGTTATTTTTCTGAGTGTTTCATAATCTTTCTTAACAAAGGAATAGGTGGAAAGCAAAATTGGATAGAAGGTAAGGGCATCATAAAAAAAAAGAAACCAATTATAACAGAAAGTATTTTGTATACTCTTTACCCAGGTATCTACATTCCATCCACCAAAAAGGAGAGTGCTTATTTTTTCCATGGCCCCATCCATGACATATGGGCGAAACAATATTACAATTTTTATTCCAATAACTGCTGAAACGACAAAGAAAGGATATATCCAGATCTCCCTTAAGAGAAATATTGTTTCTTTTAAATATTTTTTTCTTTTCGATGAAGAAGAAAAGAAAAAGACAAATATCAAAGTAAGTATTGCTCCAATTATTAGGCCACTCCAGAAAAGCAGGATGTAAGATATGGCATCTTTGTTACATTTTGATACAAATCTCAGGGAAGCTATTTTATCCAATATAAACTTATTGGGAATTAGATAAATAATTATTGAAGTAATTAAAAAAAAAGTTAAAAATTTTTTAAAATTATCTGATAGATAAATTGTTAGCATTAAAATAGAAAATAAAATTCCAACAACAGAGAGGACCAATACATAATTTCCTTCTAAAAAAGAAAAAATTTTTAGGAGAGAAATTATTACAGAAGTCAAAAACATAAAGATAATGATCTTCTCATCCAACCTGAACTTAAACATTAAGGCCTAAACCTCCATGAGGTCTCTTTTTCAATTGGCATTATAACACAGAAATAATCGCTTAAAAAACCTGGAGTGTAAAATTAATCATGCCAACCTTTGGAAAAATTTTCCAATAAATGTTTCATTTAATCCCAAAGCCCAATTCTCATACCATGAGTTTACATAAATAAAAAATTCTACAGCGAACCAATATCAAAATTTTGATTTAAACCAATGGCTGGAAATCATTCAAAATCGCTTTCATCAACCCAATACTCTTCCGGAAAAATCCCCTTAGCCATTTCACATCCAATATCTGCAAGATTTTCAATTGCCGATATCAAAGAATAAACTACAAAATAGTTGGGGTCATCAAATTTTGAAATTAATTTACTAAATATTTCCTCAGGAATCTCATTTGGCCTATTCCAATATGCAGTTGTTATGCTCGTTATGGAATTAGCCCTTATTATTCCATCTTCATGATCAAGCAGTTTAACTAAAAAATCAATTGCCTTTTTACTACCCTGTTGTCCCATGGAACCAAGTGCATCTATTACACTTACCCTTATCTTTCTTCCACTTTTTTCATCTTTATATCTTTTATTAAAGGCACCCACCAAAAAGTCAAATCCCCCTTTTTCAAAACCTATCTCACCCACCCCATCAATTATCAAAATTTGAAGATCAACATTTCCAAGAAGATATTCCTCCTCAAATCTATTTATTAAAATCTCAAGGGCATTTTCCGTTCCAATTGCAGAAATGGCGCAAATTGCCATCTCCCTTACCCTCTCATTTTCAGATTCAAGAAAACTTTCAAGAAGTGGCAAAAATCTATTATCCCTTAAAATACTTAGATGGGGGATAATTTCATAACACTCTTCAAGAGTACCATTCTTAAGTATAGAAAAACACCACTGAAACTGTTCTTCTTTCTTCTCTGTTAAATCTTTATTTTCTCTGGACATTAAATTTTAAAAAAAAGAAATTTAAAAAGAAAATTAGTATATAAATTTAAAATTTTTAAATCAACAAGAATTTTACACTTTCCTTATAAAAATCAAATTTTTCCAAAAGGATCTCCAAAAACATGCTCCACCCCGGATATAAAACTAATTATTGGATCAAACTTGTTTAATTCTTTGTTATATCATTATTATTAAAAATGGCAAGGAGTTAGAAATTTTCTGGCAGAAACCAGCGATTATGCACATACTTTACCCCTTCTAAAAACCTTCTTGATGGCATTTGGGTAGGAATGGGAGGAGGAATGGGGACAGACCTAAATTTAAGAATAAATTTTCAAAAGGTGTCAGGCTGAATAAAAGGTGTCAGGCTGAATTACCCCCACGCAATTCCCAACATGGGTTTATAGGGAAAAAAGAATTGAAAAATTTAGTGCCAGGTAGGAAATCTGGAAATTTAGGGCATAAATTAAAGTTGGTGTCAGGCAAGAAAAGAAAGAGAGAAAGGGCAAGTAAGTAATAAGGAAAGGTAGGAAATAATAAGGGACAGACCTGAAAATGATATTAAGAAAAGTGTCAGGCAAAAAATCTGGTGTATAGGAAATTTTTTTCAAAAGGCATCAGGTAGGTTGGCGTAAAAAGAATATAGTGTAAAGAGCATAAAGAGTAAAAAGTGTAGAGTTTGTACATAGCAAATATGACACTCTGCCATAAATATTCTTGTACATTTTTCCCTATGATGTTAATTTTAATTCCCTTTCTCCCAAAAGGAAGTCTTTTTCTTCTGACACAATTAATTTTACACTGCCAAATATTATTTTACATTTTAAAAATGGAAAAATATGTTAAAATAAATATGAAATAAAAAAGAGGTAAAAGAAATATTATGAAAAAATTAGCATTTATAATTATTTTTTATTTTTTGCTAACCTCCATATCAAAAACCATAAATCTGGACCCACTTTTTATAGAAAATAGAGGACAAATGCCAAATGAAATAAAATTTTACACAAAATCAGGAAATGGTATATGTTTTGTGGGAAAAAATTTCTTCGGATTTTACACTGTAAAAAATGGAAAGACCCTAACCTATAAAATTTTTACAGAAGGCACTCTCAAAAAGGGAGAAAAAAACCACACCAGGGTAAACTATTACATAAAAGGAAAAAAATATGAAAATTTAATAACCTATAAAAATTTGAAATTTAAATCCCCTAACTATGAATTAATCCTCTACAAAATAAAAGGTAGGGTTGAATGGAAAATAATCAGCAACAAACCGGTAAAAATAAGATTAAAATATGATACAGGCAATGGTAAATTAGAGGCAAAGAAAAACAAACTCTTCATAAAATGGGGGAAAAATTGTGTCATTGAAACAATTCCCGGAGCGTATTTAAATGGCAAAGAAATAGAATTCTCTTATAAACTGGAGAAAAATAATAAAAATGTAGTCATATTCAATTTAAACCACAACAGGGGTAAGACAGTAATTGATCCATCTACATTTTTAGGGGGAATTAATGACGAAAGATGCAAAGACATAAAAACACATAATGGAATAGTTTATGTGACAGGAACTACCTCAAGTGAATTTAACAAAATAAATCTTAAACCCGGAGAACACAATTTAACAGATGAAACCGACAAAAATATTTTTATAGCGAAGTTGACAAAATCACTTCTGGTACTTAAAGAAATAACCTTTCTGGACAGCAATAGTGATGATGATGTATACTCCATGGCTCTGAGCGATTCTAAAGTATTTATCTGTGGAAAAACATCTGATCCCAACGATTTTTTAAATGGAAATTTAACAAATCTATACGAAGCATCCCACCAATTTAGCGAAGAAACAGGATTTTTATTAACTTTCAATATGGACAATCTTAAACTTGACCAATCCAAAAGTTTTTTGGTGGGGGGAGAGGAGACAGATATTTGTTATGATATTTTTTATGAAAACAATAAAATTTTTATATGCGGAAGAACAGATTCTGAAAATTTTTTTCCATCCAGCACTACTGGTGCTTCTACCTCATGGGAAAGCCCCAGTGATCCCGATGAACACTATCAAGCACCTATTGGATTTGTGGGAGTTATAGACATTTCACATGATGAACCAGAATTTAAATATGGTTCCTATTTCGGAAATTACGAAAATGATTCAAATAAAGACTCAGATAACGACACCATCTGTCTGGGAATTACTACCGACGGAAACAACATTTACACATGTGGATATACAGAAACTGCTCATATCACTGGTTTTAACCAAAATACAAGCGTTTTAATTTATGAAAAATCAGCCTTTATTTCAAAGGGAAGTATAGATTGCATGAATTTTAACACCATACTATTAGATGGTGGAAAAGATGATGTTGCAAATGATATTGTCGTAAATAAAGATAAAAATTTAATATATATAACCGGAACCACGAACTCAGATGATTTGATTTCGGCAGGATTTGCACTTCAAGGGGAAAAAGATGGATTTGTTGCATGTATTGATTCTAACTTTGAAAAAATCGCAAGGGCAATTGCCATAGGAGACCCAGATAGTGATGATTATGGATACAAGATAGATTTAATTCCAGGACTTACAGAAAATGACAATGATGAAATATTCATATCCCAGCAAATAAGTGGAAAAGCTGCTGTTGGAAAAGTGGAAGCCAGAAAACTCGATTCCCAACCTGAACCAGTGAATTTTGAAAATCCCATTAATGTTAAGTTACACAATTCAGATGAAGGAGCCACTTATGGAATTTGTGTAAATGAAAATTCCCAAATATATGTGGCAGGTTATACCACTGACGATGATTTCCCAACTACACCTCCTGTATATGACAAATCATTTAATGGGGAGGAAGATGGGTTCATCACAAGTTTAAATAAAAGCGATTTAACTATTTTACCTCAAAACATTCCTTATATTAAAATATCCTATCCTGCCAACCCACCAGAACAAACATTAGATCCCCAAAGTGAAGATTTTGCTTTAAACTTTAACAGTATAAAATTCACTATAATTACAGATTCATTTGAGGGGTTTAACTTTCCTAATGATGGAGTTACATTTTCAATAAAACTTTTTGATGAAAATGGGAATCCATGCAATTTATCAACATCCCAGGTGAATTCAATATCAAAACCGATAAACCTTGCCCTTATATCAAATTCTCCTAACCAGATACCAGAAGACAGCGTACAAATAGTTAAATGGAAAGAGGGAACCAATGAAATCAAGATAAAAATAAATAGCAATCCTCTCTACTGGCAATATTCCTCTGGAGCCCTTGAAAACCCTTACTTCCTGCTTTTCGTTAAAAATGACAACTGGCCCCATGTAGATAGTCTTAACTCCAACTTTGAAGATGACAAATACCAGGATTCCACAATTTGTATAGTAAAAAACACACTAAATTCCAACAGTCAGACACATAGGATTAAGGCATCTTTTTACGATGAAAATGGCAATATTGCCTTAAAATATGGGATAAAATTCTTAACTCAAAATGACTTTATAAACATGCTTAGTTTTACATTTCAAACGGACTCCGATAGAATTCCATCTAAAGTTAAAAAAATAGCTCCAAGCATTGAAAAATTTGTCATAGCAGATGTTGGAAGGATTTCACCCGGTTCAACCAGCAATCACATTGTCATAAAAAAAGGTTTTAAAAAAGATTTCTTAACCATAAATTCAAGAAGGCGTTCACTTTTTGTGTTTTTCAGAGAAAAAAGCAATCAATATATTTCCCATACATTTACCGGAACTCCCATTTCAATCGCAGTAGCGGACCTGGATAAAGATGGAAAAAACGAAATAGTTATAGGTTTCTTAGATGGAACAATAGAGATTTATAAAATAAATTCCCTTGCCTTTAACAAATGGGGAAACTTTGACTTCATTGAAAAAGTTTTTGAAATAAAAACCGATTCCGAACCTGCAAATTCTAAAATAAATGACATAAATGGAGATGGAAAATATGATTACATATATTTAGACAAAGCAAATGATAGCCTTGTAATACTTTTTGGAGAAAACCTTTCTGAAAAAAAAGAGTTTCTGCTGGATGGAATACCAGAAAAAATGGCAGTTGTGGATATAAATGGAGATGGATTAGAAGACATCTGCATAGTAAAATCCACCGGGAGTTCCCTTTCCATAGTTTATAATACAGGAGAAAACTTCACTTTGGATGAATTAAACCTTCAGGATTTAAATTTCCCCTACAACGACATTGACTCAGGAGATTTTAACAGGGATGGTATAAGCGATATAGCCATCTCTTCAGAATCAAACCAATTAATCCTACCCATTTTTGGATCTAAAACTGACCTTATACTTCAAGATCCATTATCTTTCGTTATAACCCCATCCGCAATATCCATATCCAACTTTGATGCAATGTATGGAGATGATATACTTGCAGGATTTTCAGATTACTGGGAACTTGCCCTATGTACAAGCGATTCAGAGGGTATAATAACTCCCAAATATTCTTTAAACACCATTGATGACCTCATCATAGATGAGAATGGCACAAAATTACCAGAAGACGACATTGCAAATATAGTAGAGGGAATAAGTTATGGCGGTGTCAATGATAAAACAGGTATTGCGGGAATAACCCAACAGGAGTTCAATCTTTTTTACTTCCCCAAAAGCAAAGACATCTCATTTTCTGCAGTAAATACCTATGACGACTCTATCTTACTGAATCTTGAACTCTACAAAGACAATGGAGAACTTGACAAATATACAAGTATATCAATTCCATCAAATAGCCAGTATGCAAACTTTTTCTCATCTGAAGAAATCTTTGGAAATGATGTGGCAGATGAAAAATTCATCAGGTGCTTTTCATCTAAAGCAAAGGTTTACGGTATATATCTTTTTAATCCACCGAATAATCCCAACAATCTTGACGGAGGAAAATTAATATCGGCGGGTGACATAAAAACAACTGGAATAATGCCAATAATAAAAGAAGGAGGAGGTTTCACACATTTATACATAATCAATCCCTTTAAAGATCAAAACAGTATAATTCTAAGATTGATGAGCAACGATGGGACCCTGAAAGAAGAAAAGGATTTTCTCTTTAATCCAAGAGAGGAAAAAATATTTGAGATTTCAGAATTATTCAACTCACCACTTAAAACAGATTATGTAATTGCGTCATCAGATAAGGGATTTATTGGGCTGGAATCTTATGGGGATGACAATACCCTTGGTATACTTTACTCAATGTTTCAGAAAAATGACACAAAGGTTCTCTATTGTCCTCATGTTGCAAGTGGAAACTTTGGAGAAATAAATTACATTTCAATCGTTGACATTGTAAATATATCAGACACAGGGGGAAAAATTGATATAGCATTACTCTCTGATGATGGTGAAAAAATAGCAGAAAAAAGCAATTACAACATTGGAGCAAAAGAAAAACTTGAATTTTCAATTAAAGATTTTTTTCAACTTGAGGAAAATTCAAGTATAACTGGTTACCTAAAAATATCCTATGAAGACGATATCTCCCTTGTGGGTTGCATAACATTTAAAGATGAAGGGGAAAACTTCTCTTCAACCCTTCCATTTATGACCAAAACTGGAAATTTCATAACAGGACACATTGCAAATGGAGAAATTGGCGGAGTAAACTATTGGACAGGGATTGCAATTTTATCCCCCATAAAAGATGAGTATGTAAAAATTAAAGTAATTGATAAATACGGTAATATTTTGGGTGAAAAGACAATCACAATAGGGGCAGGCAAAAGATTTGTAAGTATTTTAAACGGGGATATGTTATTCCCAGATATGGGAGATACTTTTGGAGGAACAATAAGTATTACCACAGAAGATAAAGATAATCTGCTTGTCTTCCAACTTTTTGGAGATCAGGATGGAAAATTCTTATGTGCAGTGCCAGCAAATCAACTGGTAAACAATGAATAGAAACGGAAAAATAATTGTGAGGGAGGGCAAAAAATTCCCTCCCTATTTCTTCAAAAATGGTTTCAACTTATTACTTCTTGAAGGATGTCTTAATTTTCTTAAGGCTTTAGCCTCTATCTGTCTAATTCTTTCGCGGGTCACATTAAATTTTCTACCAACCTCTTCCAGAGTATGTTCATTTCCTTCACCGAGACCAAACCTCATCTTAATCACTTCGGCTTCGCGGGGAGTCAGTGTTTTAAGGACCTCTTCTGTCATTTCCTTTAAATTTAAATTGATAACAGCCTCTGCAGGAGACATAACCGCCTGATCTTCTATAAAATCACCTAAATGGGAGTCTCCTTCATCTCCTATTGGAGTTTCAAGGGATATGGGTTCCTGTGCTATTTTCATTATTTTCCTGATCTTCTTAACATCCATATCCATTTTTTCAGCAATTTCCTTTGGGGTTGGCTCCCTTCCATATTCCTGAACCAGAGCCCTCGAAACCCTCAATAATTTGTTTATGGTTTCAATCATGTGTACTGGTATTCTTATGGTCCTTGCCTGATCAGCAATTGCCCTCGTAATAGCCTGTCTTATCCACCAGGTAGCATAAGTTGAAAATTTATAACCCCTTCTATATTCAAACTTATCAACAGCTTTCATAAGCCCCATGTTTCCTTCCTGAATCAAATCCAGAAACTGAAGTCCCCTATTTGTGTACTTTTTAGCAATTGATACAACAAGTCTTAAATTCGCCCTTATAAGTTCACCCTTTGCTTCACTGGTAATTTCCTCTCCCTTCTCAATTTCACTCAGGGTTTTTCTAATATCTTCCTTGGTGGTAAAATATTTATTCTCAATATTTCTTACCTTTCTCTGATACCTTTTGATTTCCTTTCTCAATTGATTTTTCTCTTCTTCATTTTGAGTTGCCAATTTCTTTTCCTTCAATTTTTCAATTTCTTTTTCATATTCCTCTATGGTTTTTACAACTTCACTAATTTTTTCCTTAAATCTATCAATCTGTTGATTGACAAACCCAAGATCTCTTACCCTTCTTGCAATTGGGTACCTATACCTTGCAAGTTCAACATTTAATTCCTTATATTCAGGGGTACCTGGCTTAACCTTTTTCAACTTTTTCTGAATTTCATTTGCCTTTTTCTCCAGTTTTTCAATTTCATCCACCTTCTTCATAAAAAACTTTATCTTTTCAGGTAAAATATCTTCATTAATTTCATCGTCATTTAACTCAATTATATTTTTAAGAGCCAGTGGATCGCTGTTAACCTCTTTTCTTAACCTTAAAATTTCCTGCACAATTATTGAAGATCTTGAAAGGGCCTTCAGGACAATTTTCTGTCCCTTTTCAATCCTCTTTGCAATTTCGACTTCCCCCTCCCTTTCGAGTAAAGGGGTATGCCCCATTTCCCTCAAATACATTCTGACTGGATCATTGCTTTTCTCAGAATCAGAAACCTTCCTATCCTCACTTACTTTAAAATGTTTTCTGGACTTCCTGGGAGTTAAATCAAAGTCCTCTTCGGGAGAAAACTCAAGAACATCAATGCTGTTATAAGAAAAGAGATCAAAAAGTTGGTCCATATACTCATTGTCTTCAACTGATTCGGGTACGCACTCATTAATTTCATCATAAGTGACGTACCCCCTCTTTTTACCTAATTTTAAAAGTTCCTTAATCCCTTCAAATTTTTCTTCTATACTCAAGGCTTTACCTCCTTGAATCATTTTTTTCCCATATTAAATTTAAGATACTTTTCTGTATCTCAAAAAGTTCTTTTAACTTTAAAATATCATTCTTCCTTTCAGCTACCTCAATTTCTTTATTAACTTCCCTTAACTCTTCATAAAGTCTTCTTTTTCTTAGCATCTCAATACAGTTTTTAAAATCATCCTCAGAGAAATTAAGATAAATTCCAGTTAAAATTTCCTCAAGCAACCAGGCATTTTCTTCATCCAGTTCTTTTTTTACCTCATCTAACTTAATTTTCCGCCCTTTCTTCAAAAAATCAAATACAACTGCCATTATTTTAGATTGAAAAAAAAGAGAAAAAGTTTCATAATTATTAGAAAATTTCTTTAAAATTTTTGAACTTTCCTCGGGAAAATAAAATGTAAAAAAAATTATATCTCTTTCTGGTTTTGAAATATCAGGAAGAACGCCTTTGTTATCCTCATCCTTTAAATCCCCAGTTTTAGAATATGCTTTTTTCTTTTTTCTTCTGAAATCCTCTATTATAATATCCTTTTCTATTCCCAATTTTTCACCGAGTTCCACAAGATAAGAAAAAAGTTCCAATTCATTTTCAATAGAAGAAATAAAGGGAAAAAATTCATCAAAAATTTTTCTCTTTTTTTTGGGAGTGGGAAAATTTGCATACTTCCTTTCAAAATATTCAAAGAGAAACCCCATAAATGATTCTGCACCATCAAGCACCTTACGATATTTTTCCACACCATATTTTTTTATATATTCATCAGGATCAAGTCCTTCCTGCAGGTTTAAAATTTTCACATCAAAATCGTTCTGTAAGAACATAATTAAAGATCTTTTGGTGGCCTCAATTCCAGCCGCATCTGGGTCAAAATTTATAACTACCCTATCTGTATATCTTTTAAGCAGTTTTATCTGTTCTTCAGTTAATGAAGTCCCAAGGGGTGCCACTAAATTTTTCACCCCTGATTGAAATGTATAAATTAAATCAAAGTAACCTTCAACAAGAATTGCCAGATTCTTTTTCTTTATCTCATCCTTAGAAAAATTTAAACCAAAAAGGAGTTTTCTCTTTTTGAAAAACTCTGATTCTGGTGAATTCAAATATTTTGGTCCCCTATCCCCCAGATCTCTTCCACCAAATCCAACAATCCTTCCCCTAATATCAAATATTGGAATTATAATCCTATTTCTAAACCTGTCAAAGAGCTTTCCATTTTTATCCCTTGATACCACCCCAGCCTTTTCAATAACTCCCTCAGAATATCCTTTTTTTCTAAGAAAACTTATTAATTTATCTCCCCCAAATGGGGCATAACCTATTTTAAAAAACTCTATGGTCTCTCTCTTTATTCCTCTTTTAAAAAGATAGTTGAGGGCTACTTCCCCCTCCCTACCATTTTTTAAGGTTTCCCGAAAAAAATAAAGGGCATCAGAAAGAGCATCTCTAACCCTTTTTAAGGCTCTATCTGATTCCCCTTCAAAAGCCTGTGGGATTGTAAGTCCTACACTATTAGCAAGAAATTCCACCGTTTCAACATAATTTAAATTTTCAAGTTCCATCACAAGGGTTATCACATCTCCACTCTTTCCACATCCAAAACATTTGAAAATCTGCAATTCAGGATTTATACTAAAGGATGGGGTCTTCTCCTTGTGAAAGGGACAGAGTGCAAAATAATTCCTTCCACTCTTTTTTAACTCAAGGTATTTCTGTGCTACAGAAACAATATCCAGTCTACTCTTTAATTCCTCAATAAATTCCTTAGATATTTTCATTTATTAATTGTTTCTGGATAAATATTCTTCCTCTTTTTGGTCCACTTCCCCCACCCCCTCATTATAATCAACCTCCTCAAAAACTTTTCTCGCCATTTTAAAATCTTCATTTTCAAGGAATTTATACCCAATGGTAATCATTTTATCTCTATCTCCCAACTCCCTTGCTATCCTGATGGCATTGGAAAAATCTCTACATGTCAAATAAAAATCAAATAACTTTTCAAATTTTTCCCTTTTCCTATTCAAGTCAAGGATTGAAAACAATTTTTCAGCCTTCTTGGGATCTTCCTCATTTAAAAAAGCATCTCCAAACTTTTCAGCCAAAATAACACCTTCTCCATTCAATTCATTGAGCACTTTTATAACCTGTACCATTTCCCCAACATTTCCCCGTTCAAAAAACTTTTCTAAAAGTTTAACCAGACCGTCATAATCCTTTATTTCACTATAGATGGAAAACGCCTTTTTATATTTAAAGCCCTCAACATACTTCTTGGCTACAAGACAAAGGCCCTCAGAATAATTACATTCCCTGAAAATTCTCTCTGCCTCTTTTAAATTCCCTTTGTCTAGCAGTACATATCCACTCTTTATCTTTTTTCTCTTTTTAAAAAATGGAAAGTCCATTGTTACAACCAAATTTTAAAAAACTTTGTATCTTTTATTTTAAGAAACAATTCTTTCATCTTTTTATTTTTACCCATCATATAAAAATCAAGATCCATCCTGAGTTTCAAATACCTTAAAAAATATGAATTGTTTTCCCTTTTAAATTCAATTGCCTTTTTTCTAATGGCTTTTTTCCTCTGCTTTTCATCCTTTATTTTTTTAATATCGGGATATTTTTTTAAAATTTCTCTTATTAATGCCCTTCTTGCCCTATTAAATTTGGCGTATTTCTCCATAAATACTGGATCCATTTCTCTACTTAATTTCTCAATCATACTTCTTCTAACCATTTTGTACTCTTTGAAAATTTCTCTATTTCCACCTTCAGCCAACAAAGAAAAAACAACAAAAACTAAAATGGTAAAAGAAAAAATAATTCTTTTCATAATCAGACACCTCACATGTGATATGGAATTTTTTCATCTCTCACAAGGGGTTTAACTTTTAAACTAAGCAACTCCTTCCCCCTCTTAATAACAAATGAAAATTCCTTTTTTTTAGAAATATTGTTAAAAATATAATTGGAAAAAGAAATAACACCTTTTATTCTATTGCCATCAACAGTTAAAAGAATATCTCCTGCCCTCAAACCACTTTTTTGAGCAGGAGAATCTTTATAAACTTTTAAAATCAAAAGAGATCCCTTTTCCACCTTCCAGACCTCAGCAAGTTGAGAATTAACCTCAATGAAATCAAAGCCCAGATAAAAATTCATTAGAAAAAGATTTTTATCGCCATTTTTTTTCTGTGGCAAAATCTTTTTTTCACTTTTCTTCTTCCCGGGAATATAAAAAATTATGGGTTTACCTTCAGGCTTTTTAAGATGTTTTTTCTTCTCATTAACCCCTTCTTCTATGGGAATTTTGCCACTGATCTTCTTTCCTTTTTTTCCCTTCTCAATTCCCAATTTCTTAAATAAAACTATATCCATTCTTTCCCCATTGCGCAAAATATTTAAAACAACATCCACATTTTTTGGTAAAAAATTTATAAGATCAAGGACCTGAAATTCAGATAAAACAGGTTGATTATTTACAGAAAGTATCAAATCTCCCTTTTTAATCCCCACACCATCTGCTATGGAATCCTTTCTAACATATATTACCTCAACAAAATTGTCAGATACCACCTTTCCATTAATCCGAACCTTTTTAAAACTTGTTTTGCAGACAAGCCCAATGTCATCTAACTTGGAAATATATACCCTATCTGCCTGGGAATATACTACTCCACAAAATAAAAGCAACAGAAAGAAAAAATAAATCCTTCTCATAAATCAATAAAGTTTCAACTCTCTATTTATTTTTTCAAAACTTTCCTTTAAATCATCTATTATGTCATCTGGATGCTCAAGTCCAACTGAAATTCTAACCATGTTATTTGTTATACCAGCCTTTATTCTCTCTTCTTCCGGGATTGGAGAATGTGTCATGGAAGCAGGGTGTTGAATCAAACTTTCAGTATCTCCCAGACTTACTGCAAGGATTAAAAGTTGCACACTGTCCATCAATCGTACTCCTGCCTCATATCCCCCCTTCATTTCAAAGGAAATCATGGCTCCTCCCAACCTCATCTGTTTTTTTGCAATCTCATATTGAGGATGTGATTTCAAGAAAGGATAATATACCTTTTCAACAATTGGATGTGATTCAAGAAATTCAGCTATTTTCATAGCATTTTCACAGTGCCTTTCCATTCTTATGGGAAGTGTTTTAAGTCCCCTGAGCATTAGCCATGAGTTAAAGGGACTTATGCAGGCACCAATATCCTTTATGGATTCCATTTTTACCTTTTCCATAATTTCTTTACCACCAACAGCAATACCTGCTATTAAATCTCCATGTCCTCCAATATATTTTGTTGCACTGTGAATTACAATATCTATTCCCCAATCAAGAGGTCTCTGCAAATAGGGAGAACAAAAGGTATTATCTACAACTGTCGTTATACTGTACTTTTTCCCTATTTTCGCGAGTTCTTCAAGATCCACAAGTTTCAATGTGGGATTTGCAGGAGTCTCTACAAAAATCGCCTTAGTATTTGGTTTAATTGCCTTCACTATGTTTCCAGGATCTGCGGTATCCACAAATGTTGTTTCAATACCCAATACACTCAACCTTTCCTCAAAAAACGCATGAGTACAACCATATATGGAATCAGTTGATATCAAATGATCTCCCTGTTTTAAAAGAGCAAACATAACCGCAGAAATTATCCCCATACCTGAGGCAGCGACAGCTGCATCTTCACCGCCTTCAAGGGCAGCCATCTTTTCTTCAAGAGCGGTGGTTGTGGGATTTCCAAGACGTGTATAAATATATCCATCTTCCTCACCCATAAACCTTTTTCTACCTTCCTCCACATTTTTAAATGCAAATGTTGAAGTCTGGTAAATAGGTGTATTCAGGGCACCTGTAAGAGGATCTGGATGTTGGCCAGCATGAACCGAAAGAGTTTCAAATTTCAAATTTTTCTTTTTCATTTTTACTCCTATAAAGATTTTTAAAATATCATTTTACACCATTTTCCAACATCAATTAAAGCACTTAAAACACCTGAACTGTTTAAATTATAGAGAATTGAACAAAGAATTGTAAACAAAATTTTACAAATTCATTTCTTCCCCATCAATCCATATTGTTTCAATTTATATGCAATTGTGGTATGCGAAACCCCCAGAGCCTTTCCCATCTTTCTTGTGGATTTATATCTTTCCATGGCCTTTTCAAGAAGTTCCCTTTCCGCCTTTTCAACAACTTCTTTCAAAGTAGCAATTTCACCACCATGAGTATCCATAACCTGGGTGGTAAAAAACTTTTTAAACCTATCTAAATCTATATCCTCTTTTTCAATCCTTTTCCCCTTCGCTCTATAATACGCACTTTCAAGTACCCACTGAAGTTCCCTTAAATTTCCAGGCCATTCATACTTTGAAAGCATAGAAATAGCTTCCTTCTCAAGTCCAACAATACCTCTTTTATATATTTTTTCCAATTTTTCTATCACATATTCACTCAATATTTCAATTTCTTCAAGTCTTTCTCTCAATGGAGGCATAAAAAGTGTTGATCTTTCAAATTTTTTGAGAACTTCCTTTTCTATCAAATCCCTATAGGCAGGAGAACATGAAGCAATTATCCTTACATTAAGTTCAATTTCCTCTTCACCACCAGGTCTTATAAACTTTCCATTTTCTTTAGCCCTAAATAATTTCTCCTGAAGCATGGGAGAAAGATGTGAAATTTCATTTATAAAAAGAGTACCACCATTTGCAAGTTCCAGAAGTCCTATTTTACTCCCTTCTTCAGAAGATTTCAGAAACAATCCCTCATAACCAAACAATTCAAATTCCAGAAAATAATTGGAAAGTGAGGCACAATTTATAGTAACAAATGGGTACTGAGACCTATAAGACTCATTATGTATGGCCTTTGCAAGAAGTTCCTTACCTGTACCCTTTTCACCTATTATTAAAACATCTTCATCACTTTCAGAAAGGTCCATAGCCTTATTTAAGGTATCTCTAATGGACTCAGAAGTTGCCACAAAATCCTCAAAAGTAAAAGTATAGGGTTTCCTTATCTCATATGCCTGCCTTATGACATCTTCAGGTTTACTCAAAATAACGAGGGTTCCAACTATCCTATCCCTTTCATCCCTCAATGCACCACAGGATAAGTATACTTTTTTTATCTTACCGTTTAATTCAAAGAATGTTTCATAATTTTTAACTACTTTTCCATTATCAATGGCGTTTTTTATAAACTCATCTTTAAAAATTTCAAAAAAATTAAGGTCAGGAATGGACCTTTTCCTCATTGAAAATAGTTTTGCGGCATTTTTATTCCAATATTTTATATTTCCAATCCGCCCAATGGTAATAATTCCATAATCTATATTCTGCAGAATAAGTTCAAATTCCTGAGTTTTTTCTTCAAAGGGCAAAAGTTCCACGGTTAAAATCTGATGAATATCCCTCAAATTCAAAAGGGAATCAAATAACTCCTTTTTTCTTTCAGGGGATAACTCAGGTAATTTTAAGAAAATTATGTGTGGTTCCACTTCCATGGACAATATATCAATGTTTAATTCCTTTAAAACATTAGTAACATCAGCCACCATCCCTACCTTATCTGCCGTTTTAAGTAAAAATCTAAACATTTTCCTTTTCCCAAATTTTATTTTTTATCAACTTTTTCCTAAATTCATACAAAAAAATCGCAAGAGAATGAGAAACATTATACGAATTTTTCACCCCAAAGGTTGGGATAAAAATAACTTCATCACACAGATTTAATATTTTGCCGCCCACCCCAAGTTCTTCATTACCCACAATAATAATTGATGGTAAATGGGGAGTCAACTCAAACACCGGTTTAGCCCCCAAAATTTTCTCAAGGGCATAAATCTTCCCGCCATTTTTCTTGAATTTACCGAAGAGATCCTTCACATCATCAACCCTGACTTCATCTATATATTTTTCCGCCCCCATCGAAGTTTTTTTTACCCCCTTTGAAGAACTGTCTGGAGTATAACCATATAAAAAAACACCTTTTCCTCCAAAATTCTCTACAACTCTAAAAATAGCACCCACATTCTTAGGAGACCTAATCCTATCAAGAAAGACATATAAATCAATTCTACTGACATTTTCTTCTCCCAGATCACCTTCAAAAATCATATTTTCATATTCCAAATTTCGCTCAGCCTTTTCAAAAAAATAAACCATCAATTCATCCAAAAGTTCCACTTTGCTCTTTAGTGAAGATTCCAGAAAATTATTAAAATTTTCAATAAATTCATATCCCTTTGAATCTCTTAAAACTCTCAAATATGGAAAGAGATAAAAGAAATCAGATCTATTGATATCCCCTTTATGCATTAATAAAGATAAGAGAAATTTAAATTCGCGGGCAACTATGAGATATTTTTTTCTATCTTCAAAACCTGAAAATTTAGAAACAGAAAATATTTTTCTCACCTTAAATAATTTCACTTTTATAGTTAATCAAATATGAAGGAAACAACCTATCAACTTCATCTAAAATTCTCTGGGACTGCTGTCTAAGATGATTTTCACCACCACTAACCACCGCTATGGCTATTAAACTTCTCTGCCAAACATCTTGAAAATCGGCTTCAGCCACTGAAACATTGAATTTCTTCAATCTATCTTTAAGCCTATTGAGAATCATCCTCTTTTCTTTCAGGGAATGAACATCTGGGAAAAAAAATTCCATCATAAGAAGCAAAACTGGTACATCTTTCATATTATTCCAATTCCTGTTCAACCTGTTCTATGGTAAATATCTCAAGAACATCTCCTTCTTTTATGTCATTGTATTTTTCTATTCCTATACCACACTCAAAGCCTGCTTTAACCTCAGGAACATCCTGTTTGAATCTCTTTAGAGAAGCAATTTTACCTTCATAAATAACAATTCCATCCCTTATAATCCTACAATTTGCATTTCTTGTAACAACACCATCTGTCACATAACATCCAGCAACAGTTCCCACCCTGGGAACTTTAAAAACCTTCCTGACCTCAACTTTTCCAAGATATTTTTCCTTTTCTTCAGGTTCCAGAAGTCCAGCCATTGCGGATTTAATGTCTTTTTCTATATTATAGATAACCCTATAAAACCTAATATCAACATTTTCCTGTTTGGCCAATTTTTCTGCAGTTGAAGTAGGTTTTACATTAAAGCCAACTATTATGGCATTTGATGCAGAAGCAAGCATAACATCATTGTCAGTTATTGCCCCCACAGCACTATATATTATTTTAACCTTAACCTTTTCAGACTCCATTTTTGAAAGTAAATTTTCAATGGCCTCTTTTGAACCATTCACATCTACCTTTAAAATTATTGGCAGTTCTTTAACTTCACCTTCCTGCATCCTATCAAAAATATTCTCAAGAGAGAGTTTGGCATGTTGCTTTGCCTGTCTCTCAGCCATTATTTTGTTCTTTCTGTATTCACTTAATTTTTTAGCTTTGAGATGATCATTTGTTGCAAAGAATTTATCTCCAGCAATTGGAACCTCTTCAAGTCCAAGTACTTCAACAGGTGTTGAAGGGCCAGCCTCGGAAATTTTCTTTCCAGAATCATCAAACATTGCCCTTATCTTTCCCGTAATATATCCTACAACCACAAAATCCTTCTCCCTCAATGTTCCATTTTGAACAAGCAATGTGGCAACAGCTCCCCTTGAAGGATCCAGTTTAGCCTCAATTACAGTCCCATAGGCAGAAGATTTGGGATTGGCCACCAACTCAAGCATATCTGCAGAAAGTAGTATCATTTCAAGCAATTCATCAATGTTTTGTCTCTTCTTGGCTGATATCTCAACAAAAATCGTATTTCCACCCCATTCCTCAGGAACAAGATCATACTTGGCAAGTTCCTGCTTTACCCTATCAGGATTGGCATTTGGTAGATCAATCTTATTTATAGCAACAATTATTGGTACACCAGCAGCCTTTGCGTGATGTATTGCCTCAACGGTCTGCTCTTTAACCCCATCATCGGCAGCCACAACAAGCACAACTATATCAGTTAATTTCGCCCCCCTTGCCCTCATCATTGTGAAGGCCTCATGTCCCGGTGTATCTATAAATGTTATATCCCTTCCATTTTTTCTGACAGTATAGGCACCTATATGTTGCGTAATTTTACCCGCCTCCTGCTCCACAACTTTACTCTCCCTTATTGCATCGAGGAGCGTAGTCTTACCATGATCAACATGTCCCATCACAGTTACAATAGGAGGTCTTGGAAGTAGTTCTGAGGAATCACTTTCCAGAATATCCATTTCAAACATATCTTCTTCATAGGGAGTAACCTCAATATCAAATCCAAATTTCTTTCCTATCAATTCAAGATGAGAATCATTTAAAATATCATTTATCTTAACAAGATATCCATTTGAAAAAAGGACCTTCAAAATCTCATTTGCGCTAACACCAATAACTTCAGATAGTTCTTTTACATTTACACCCTCAGTAACAGTTACTTTTTTAAAATCCTTTATTTCTTCTACAACTTCTTCAATTTGTGCCTTTTCCTTCTTTCTTTTTTTCTTCTTTTTCTTCTTTTTGGAAGTTTCAAGAACAGAAAAGATATTTTTTTCTCTTTTTTCCTCCCTTTCAAGATAAGAATCCCTTGTGGATGTCGATTTTAAAATCTCTCCCCTTCTTCTCCTTTTCTGATTGTCAATTTCTATAACAATGGGTTCAAATTTTTCTTTTTTCTCAACACTTTTATCTTCAACTTTAACTTTTTCCCTCTTTCTCTCTTCCTCTTTTTTAAAGGATTTTTTTCTACCATCCCTCTCAGATTGAGAAATAGTGGCTGTTTTTTTATCTCGTCTGGTTTTATAATAATCCTTTTTATATTTATCCCTTTTAAATTTATCCCTTTTTCCAGCCCTTCCAAATTCACCCTTTTTCTCAAATTTTTCCTTTTCTTCTTTTTCCTCAGTTACTTCCTTCAATTTCTCCTTCTCTACTTCCTTTTTCCCCGTTTTCTCAACCTTTTCAACTTCTTCTGCCTTTTCAATATTTTCTTTCTTTTCCTTAGCTCCTTTACCTGAAACCTCTTTCCCTTTCTCTTTTTCTTTTCCTTTTTCTGAAGATATCTTTATCCCTTTTTTAACCTCAACCTTTTCCTTTACCTCAACCTTCTTCTCTTCCTCAACTTTAACATCCTGCAATACGGGTTCTTTTTTGATTTCTTTTTCTTTCTCTTTCTCCTCAACTTCAGTCTTTACCTTTTCCTTTTCAATATCAATCTTTTTTATCTTCCTTATTTTCAGATCCCCCTCAGCGGCTGCAGCTTCTTCCTTTGCCTGTTTTTCAGCCTTTTTCTTTTCCTTTAATTTTGCCTTATTTTTCCTGGAAATCTTCTTGCGGGAAATAGCCTTTTTCCTACTGGCCTCCCTTTGCTTTTTTAGTTCCTCTTCAATCTTTATTTTTTTAAGTATTTCAAGATGTGATTTCGCCTTTGGCAAAAGAGAATCCTGAATAACAGAATCCACACTAAAAACCATAATACCGGCTTTTTTTAATTCCTTTATAACTTCCTTCGGATCCATTCCAACTTCTTCGGCCAAATCTTTTACCTTTATCATTTATCCTCTCTCAAATCTAAAAAATTTATTTACTATCAGGCAATATCTCCCTGCCTATTTCTTCCCTTTTTTCACTTTCACTCTTAATTTTAACATCCCATCCAATTAATTTCCCCGCAAGTTTGACATTCTGCCCTTTTTTCCCTATGGCTATGGACAAATTGTCATCAGCAACAATAACCTCCATTCTTCTTTCAAAGGGATCCAAAATCAAAACCCTCAAAATTTCAGCAGGATTTAAAGCATTCACAACATAATTAGCAGGATCATCATCATATTGAACTATGTCAACCCTCTCTCCCCTAAGTTCCTTAATAATATTGTTTATCCTCGACCCCTTAACCCCAACACAGGCACCGATGGGATCGACATCAGAATCGTTACTATAAACAGCTATTTTTGTTCTCTCGCCAGGAATTCTAACTATATTTTTTATCACAACAATTCCATCGTGGATTTCAGGAACCTCTATTTCAAATAATTTCCTAATAAACTCAGTGCTCTTTCTGGAAACTATCAACTGGGGCTCTTTAAGTTCCCTTACTCTGATCAAAAGGAGTCTCATTCTTTCCCCACGAGCATAATCCTCTTTAAAAACACTTTCCTTTTTTTCAAGTAAGGCCTCTGCCTCACCATTGACGTCAAAAATAACATCTTCCCCTTCCCATCTACGAACAGTTCCAACTATTAATTCATTTAATTTTTCAATATATTTTCTATAAACTTTTTTCCTTTCAGCCTCTCTAACCTGCTGAATAATTACCTGTTTTGCGACCTGGGCTGAAATTCTACCAAGCCCTTCCGTTGGTTTTGAAATCTCAACATAATCACCAACCTCAAGGCTTTCATTTTCCTTTTGAGCTTCTCTTAAACTTATTTCAAGATCTTTATTTCTAACCCTCTTAACAACCTTTTTAACAGCATAGATTTCTATGTTCCCCGTTATTGGATTAAACCTCGCCCTCAAATCCTCATTACTTTTAAAATATTTTTTAGCGGCAATCACCATGGCATTTTCAATCGCTTCAATAATTACTTCAGGCTGTAAATCTTTTTCCTTACTCACCTGCTCAATTACATGTTTTAAAGAATTCACCATTTTTACTCCCTATCTAAATCTAAACTTGATTTTTACAAACTCAACATCCTCATAAGGCACATCTATAACCCTTTCACCCTTTATTTCTACCTTAAATTTTTTCTCATCAACATCTCTGATTATCCCCAAAAACCTCTTTAAACCTATCTCCTTATGCTTTAACTTCAATTTAATATCAACTTCCTTTCCCAAACTCTTCCTATAATGCTCAACCGTATATAACCTCCTCTCAACTCCGGGAGAAGAGACCTCAAGAACATAGCTAAAAGGGATTACATCCTCTACATCAAGCAGCACACTCAGTTCTTTACTAACCCTTTCACAATCTTTTACACTTATTCCTCCATTTTTGTCAATATATATCCTCAAAAAATTATTCCTGCCACCCTCTATAAATTCCATATGATATAATTCAACACCATATTCCTCCACAACTTCCCGAACCAACTCCTCAATTTTACTAAGATTTATATTCATTTTCCCTATCAATAATAAAAAAGTGGGCATAAGCCCACTCTATGAGAAAGAATAATACAAAAAACACTTAAGAATTTCAAGGTTTTTTTACAAAGCAGGAAAAAAAGAACTATTTTTCTGGAAGTTAAAAAAATTTTGTGTCCAGTAAATAAGAATTCTTAAGGTAATCTAAAAAAAGAGATTTTTCAATTTTCAATTCTCAATTTTGCCTGACACCTTTAATTCTATTTCTCAAATTCATTCCTCAAATTCAGGTCTGACCCCTCTTCCATTTCCTTTGTTTTTTTATTTGCCCACCCCAAATGCCTTCTAAATGGCTTATAAGAAGGTAAAGGGTTAATCTTAATTGTCAGTTTCTGCCAGAAGGTTTTAAGTTATTGCAAGTATTTAGTTTCTTTTCCGATTTGCCTCCCCCGAAAGACCCTTAAAGACTTATAGAGAAGAAAATGGGTTTTACTTAATCGTTAATTTATGCCAGAAAAATTTTAGATCTTGCCAGTTTTGTTTTTTTCCTTGTCAACCCCAAACACTATGAAGGTTTATAGGAAAGTAGAAGGATGAACTTAATCGTTGCTTTTTGCTAAAAGATTTTATTTTTGCTGAATTTGATTTGCACTTTACTTGCCTGCCCTAAATTCCCCTTAAAGGTTTGTAGGATGAAAAAGAGTTTTTATTTAATTGTTGGCTTTTGCCAGAGGAATTTAATTCTGTCAGTTTTAGTTTTTTTATTGCTTTCCCACCCTAAAAGCCCCTAAAAGTTTATAAGATAAAAAAGGGATTTTATTTTAATCGTTGCTTTTTGCTAAAAGATTTTACTTTTGCCAGTATTTAGTTTCTTTTTTTATTTGCCATCCTAAAAGCCATCTAAAAATTTCTGAAAAAACAGTGCCAGACAAAAAATTTTTCTCTTTTTTCTATATAAACCCACGGTAGGGATTGTGTGGGGGAATTCTATTATTTTCTATTATTTTCTATTATTTTCTATTATTTCTATTATTTTCTATTATTTCAGCCTGACACATTTTGACCCCACTTCTTTTTTTCTTATCCACCTAACATATTTGCCTGACACCTTTAATTTTACATATTTTTTCTCTAAAAATCTAAAATCACAGGTCATAAATCGGAAAAGTTGCTTTACTCCACTTCTTCAACAATAAGTGGCTTCTTGGAAGATGATATTATTAAAATCTTCTTTAAAATGGGTAGTTTTACATCTGAAGAATCTTTTAAATATTCTGGAATTCTCCTCTCTATTGAAGAG
>JAMOQF010000209.1 GCA_027064125.1 Acidobacteriota bacterium | reverse complement strand
TGAGGAGTTAAATCTTTTTACTGAAAGATATTGTTTTTTGATTAAGTTGATAACAAAAGAATATTATTTTTTGGTAATAATGAAAAGAAGCGGCACATATGGAAAAAGCCGCTTCCTTTTAAAAAGAGCCAAACTAATTTTAGAAAAAGAATTCATCATTTAGTTTTTTTACAAAACTTAATTCCCATGTAAAATAATACTTAATTTTTTTGGGGCTTGTCTTGTATAGGAAAGCTTTAACTCTACTTTTCCTCTTTCTTTTTCTCTCTATTCCAATATTTCACCATCATATATTAGATTTTTCAGGAACTAAACTTATAAATGGTAGTGATAGAGGCTTCCACCATATAATTTGTGAAATCTGTTTTTTTCTACAACAACTTGAAAATGGGCTTTCTGAAACTTTTTTCAATATATTTATAACCTTTAAAATACTTTTTATAATTTTTAGAAAATTTAATTCCTTCCTTCAAAAGAGTAACACACAAAATTTTAAGAGGGCTCCTCCTTTTTTTGTGGTGTAAACGGTTTGTTCATATACCACAAATTTTAGGAGGAAGCATGAGAAAAATCATTTTCATTGTAATAATATTTTCATTTTCGCTATTTTTACTTTCTCAAAATAAAAATAAAGAGAGAGAAAAGAAAAACAAAGAAGATAGCAAAAAAGGTGAAAAGGTCTTTCACATTAAGCAGGAAGTTGTTGTAACAGCTAATTTGAGAAAAAGTGATACATTTGATACAAGTGCATCATCTCATGTTGAAGATTACAGAGTAATAAGAGAGAAAATACCTTATAATGTTGGGGACCTTTTTAAAAATATGGTGGGGGTAAATGTTTCTGAAACAGGTCCCAATAGTATAAGACCGGTAATAAGGGGATTATATGATGAAAGGGTGTTGGTATTGTTAAATGGAATGAGACTTTCAGAGGAAAGGAGTGGGGGAAATCACACGCTTTCAATTGATCCCTTACAGGTAAAAAGGATTGAGGTGGTGGAGGGTCCTGATTCTGTTGTCTATGGATCCAATGCAATAGGCGGAGTAATAAATTTTATTCCTTATTTTCCAGATGAATATGAAGGTGAAAGACTTAGCTTTAAGAGTGGGGGAAGTGTAATTTTTAACTCAAATAATGGCGGAAAATGTGAAAGGGTTTTTTGGGAGTGTGGTAAAAAGGATTTTGGAATAAGAGTTTCTGAAATTTTCAAAGATACCGACAATTACAAAACACCAGCATTAAAAGTGAAAAATAGTTTTTGCGAATATTATGAGGGAAATGTATCACTTTATGGGAAATTAAAGGAAAGTGAGTTCAGGGCGTATTTCTATCAGATGCAGGGAGACTTCGGAATTCCAAATAGAACAGCAATAGAAAGTTATTTTAAGGGTAATAAACACAGATTTTTTTCGCTGGATCTAAAACATGAATTTAAGTCAAATTTCTGGCGCGATCTGGATTTTAAATTCTCTATTCAGAAGCACAACAGGCATATGCACATTTTAAATCCTCTGGGAAAAGAGAAAAACCTTGATCTTGAAATATTTTTGAACAAAAGAACCATTGAAGCCAGGGGAAATGTTTCCTTCCTTCTGGGAACACACAACCTATTTATTGTTGGAACTTCATATTTTAAGGAAGATGCCAATTCAAGGAGGGATAGGTTTGAAATAAATACCTACAATGGAGAAATTGAGATTTTACCTATCCCTGGTGTAATTCCACCTTCTGAGAGGGAGGGAGAAGGAATTTTTATTCAAGATAATATATTTATAACTGACAGGTTTCACATAAAAACTGGTGTCAGATTTGACAACGTCAGTGCAAAAACTGAGTTTCTGGTGGGACATCCTGTTAAACCGACAGATATAAGCAATAACACCTATTCTGGTTCTTTGGGAGTGGTATATGGTATAAGTGAAAATTTGAATTTTGTATTCAATATGGGAAGGGCCTTTAGAGCACCCACCCTGCTTGAGAGATTTTTTTATGGGCCACACCAGGATACTGTTAATATAGGTAATCCAGATTTAAAACCGGAGGTAAGTTTTAATGTGGATTTTGGATACAAATATAATGGAGAAAAAATTTATTCAGAATTTTCAATTTTTAGAAACAGAGTGGATGATTTTATAGAGAAGATAAGAACTGGAAATGTTGATCCCGAAAGCGGAATGGAGATTGAGACATGGAGGAATGTAGCCACAGGACTTTTAAGGGGATTTGACTTTGATTTTGAATACTATTTTAAGGATAATCTTTTCCTTTTTCAAAAGATTTCTTATGTCAAGGGCAGAGACATGGCCAAAAAACAATATTTATCGGACATTCCTCCCATGAAGATAAATGTTGGGCTAAAGTACAGGGATTTAAATTTAAGTGAGAAGATAAAACTGGGGGGAGAAGTTAATATGAAATGCTTTTTAAAACAGAAAAATATTGCACCATTTGAAAGGACTACACCGGGATATACGCTTTTTAATATCTATTTGAATTCCAAAATTGGGAAAAATTTGAATGTTAACCTGGCCCTGGAAAATATAACTGACAAAAGGTATCACAACCACCTCTCAAGGATAAACTGGATAGATGATGGCATGGGGAGAAGTCTTAAGGTATCTTTGAATTATTCTTTTAGGAGTCAAATGTAGGTTTACATTTTGTGAGAAGTTTTATATAATAAAAATAAGAGAAGAAGATGAGGTGACTTATGGAGAAAAAAAAGCATTTTTTTGGAATTTCTCCAAGGATTGCGTTAATGTTAATAATTGTGGGTGTAATTCCCGTTCTTTTGCTTTTATTTCTGACCTTTTCAAGTGTAGAAACAACTTTCATAGATACAAAGGGAAAAGACCTATCCGATGTGGCAACCCAAACATCTATTTTAACCAAAAACTACATAAAAAATGTTACACTTGAATTGAGTACATTTACAATAAATCCTGCTGTTTTAAATGCAGTTGATAAAGCGGATAAAGAGGCTTTGCTTTTTTCTGTGGCTAAAAGAGAAGAAGGAAGGAAATTAAATTTAAAGTGGAAGGATCTGGATAATAATAGTAAAGAGGTGAAGAATATTCTGGATACCGAATTATCACAGTATTTGAGAAATCATCTTACAATAAGGGCTATCTACAGAAGATTGATGGTCCTTGATGCCATTGGGAGGGTTGTTGCTGCAAGTTCCAAACCATCAAAGTATTATTTTGGAGACGAAAATTGGTGGAAGACCGCCATAAACGGAAATTTAAAAAGTTATATAGGGAAGATAAAATTTAATATGGACACAAAGACCTATGATTTTGACATAGCAATCCCCGTGTGGTCAACTGATAACGAATGTATTGGTATGGTGAGAGGTATTGTAAAGATAGATGATTTGCTGGATATTGTTAAACCCATTAAGTTTGGATTTAGCGGTGAAGCCTTAATTATTAGCGAGGATGGGACAATTATTGCTTCAAGGGATTACACTTTAAAGGATCAGATCACATATGATTACTTTTCTGAATTAAAGGATAAAATTGCCAGGACAACCAGTGAATACTATGTTTTAACCAATAAAAAGAATAAAAAGAAGAAGATAGTTGGTGTTTCTAAATATAATTTGAGTGAAGAGTTTCCAGAATTGAAGTGGAATATTCTTGCGGAACAGGATTATTCAGAGGTTTTAAAGCCAGTAAAGACAATAAGAAATGGTGTTTTGTTTTACTTTTTGTTGATTATAGGTATGGTAATAGTTTTAATTCTCTGGTTCTCAAGGGAACTTACAAGACCCTTTATAGAGAAGGATTTGAGCATAGAAGATAGAGAAGAGGAAAGCACAATTGATGAAGATGAAATAGTGGAATAGTATTTAAAATTTTTTCACCCCAATTTTTTATTTATCTCTGATTTATGTTAAACTTCTAATTTAATATTTTGAGGAGTATTGTGTATGGATGTGATTGTGCTGGCAGGAGGGGGAGGAACAAGACTTTGGCCCCTTTCAGTTAAAGACCTTCCAAAGCAGTTCCTGAAAATTTACGGTGACAGGTCCCTTTTGCAAAATACTTTACTTAGAGTTTTTAAACTTAATCCCAAAAATATTTTAATTTTAACCAATGAAAAACAGAAGTCCCTTGTGGAGAGGGATCTTGACGAAATCGATGTGTTAAAAAATGTTAAAGTTGTGACTGAGCCGGAAATGAAAAACACGGCTCCAGCAATAGCACTTGGCATAAGGTACCTGATTGATATTTGTAATTCAAAGGAAAAGGTTGTATTTATCACTCCTTCAGATTCATATATTACACCTGAAGAGGATTTAGTGGAGGTTTTAAAGCGGTGTGAGGAATTTTTGAAGGAGGACTATCTTTTGACCTTTGGTGTTGTTGTCACCAGGGTGGAAACTGGGTATGGCTATATTGAAATTGGGGATAAGATAAGAGATTCATTTTTTAAAGTAAATAAATTTACAGAAAAGCCTGATTATGAAAGGGCTCTTAAATATAAAAATAGTGGTAAACATTACTGGAATTCGGGAATGTTTATGTTTAATGTAAATACCTTTCAAAGTGAACTTAAAAAATGTGCTCCTGAAATTTATGACTCCTACAGAAAGGGGTTTAGTTATTTTTATGAAAATTTTTCCCAGGTAGAAAGAATTTCAGTGGATTATGCCCTGATGGAAAAATCTGGTAAGGTGGCCGTTTGTCCCTTGAGTATTACCTGGAGTGATGTGGGGAACTGGGATGCCATTTTTGAGATTGAAAGTGGGGATGAGGAGGGAAATATCTTAAAGGGGAGCAGGATCTATACTGTTGATGTTGAGGATTCTCTTGTCTGGAATAGGGAAAATGAAAAGATAGTTGCCCTTCTTGGGGTAAGAGATGTTATTGTTGTAAATACTCCCAATGGAATTCTAATTACTAAGAAGGGTTTAGGGCAAAAGGTGAGGGAAATTGTGGAGAAGATAAAGGAGGAGGGACGAGAATGAATTACACAAAAGAAGAAAGGCCCTGGGGAAATTTTTTAAATCTATATGAAGAAGATGGTTTTAAGGTCAAGCGCATTGAGGTAAAACCTGGGGAGATGTTAAGTTTGCAATTACATCACTACAGAAGTGAACATTGGATATGTGTTAGAGGAGAGGGCATTGTAGTAGTTGGGGATAGGGAAATTGTTTTAAGAGAGAATGAACATGTATTTATTCCTAAAAAAACAAAACACAGAGCTGAAAATAGGAGTAAGTCTTCATTTGTATTTGTGGAAGTGCAGGTTGGGGACTATCTTGGGGAGGATGACATTGTGAGATTTGAGGACAAATATGGGAGGGTTGAATGAAGAATGTAGGATTTCTCTCCACAAGGATAAAGGGAACTGATGGAGTTTCCCTTGAAATAGAGAAATGGGCTGAAGTTCTTGAAAGGAATGGATATGAGATTTTTTACTTTGCTGGTACTTGTGATAGGGACTCAAGTAGGTCCTATGTGGTGGAGGAAGCCTTTTTTGACCACCCCGAGATAAGAAAGATAAATAAAAGTATTGTGGGAAATTGGCGGAGGTCCCCTGATATATCCATGGCTGTTTCAAAATTGAAGTTTTATCTTAAAGATAAGATCTATGATTTTATAAAAAAATTTCACATAGATTTATTGATAGTTGAAAATGCCCTTGCCATCCCAATGAATATTCCACTGGGACTTGCAATAACAGAATTTATTGCCGAGAGTTGCTTTCCCACAATTGCACATCACCACGATTTTTACTGGGAAAGGGAGAGATTTTTAATAAATAGTGCAAAGGATTATATAGATAGGGCATTTCCACCAGATTTAAAATCAATAAAACATGTTGTAATAAATTCCATAGCCTCTGAGCAACTGAGCTTCAGGAAGGGAATATCAAATGTCGTGATACCAAATGTGTGTGATTTTAGGAATCCTCCAGAAGAAGTGGATGAGGGGAAAAAGAGAGAACTTAGAAAATTTGTGGGGCTTGAGGAAGATGACTATTTTATCCTGCAGCCCACAAGAATTGTCCCTCGCAAGTGGATAGAAAAGGCAATTGACATTGTGTATATGATGAATTTAAAAAATCCAACCCTTGTGATATCCCATGAAGGTGGAGATGAGGGTGATATCTATGTGAAAAGGATTTTGAATTATGGAGAAAAATTCGGTGTCAGGATAAAGTTAATTTCAGATGTTGTTGGGTGGGGAAGGGAAAATGGTAAGCCCTATACAATTTCAGATGTCTATGGTTGTGCGGATCTCGTAACCTATCCTTCCGGGTATGAGGGATTTGGAAATGCTTTTTTGGAAACACTTTATTACAAAAAACCAATAGTTGTAAACAGGTATTCCATATATATTGCAGACATTGAGCCAAAGGGATTTGATGTCATTTCATTTGATGGCCTGGTTTCAGAGGATGTAATTGAAAGGGTTTATAAGGTACTGGAAGATGATGGATACAGGAAAAAAATGGTTGAGTTAAACTACAACCTGGCTAAAAAACATTTTTCTCTTGAAACACTTGAAAAGAAACTTTTGCCACTTGTTGAAGATTTTGATCTTTCATTTTGTGGAAGATAAAAGATGAAGGTAGGTATTTTACATTATAGTTGCCCTCCCATTGTGGGAGGTGTTGAAGAAGTGGTAAAACAGCAGGCACTTTTGTTTAGTAGAAATGAGATTAAAGTAAAAGTGTTTGCCGGAAAGGGGAAGAAATTTGCTGAAAATGTTGAAGTGGAAATTAATTTTTTACTTTCTTCAGTAAATCCTGAAGTCAAAAGTTCCACAGAAGAGTTATTGAGAGGGGATAAAAGAAGATTCTCAATTTTAAAGGATAAAATAAAAAGGTATTTAAAAGAAAAATTCTCTGATTTTGACTGTGTCATTTTACACAATGTCCTCTCAATGGGATATAATTTACCCCTTACTTATGCTTTAAATGAACTTTCAAAAGAGATAAAGTTTTTAGCCTGGAACCACGATTCTCCATATTTTTATGAGGATATTGGAAAGCACTTTTTTAAAGAACCTTATACTATTTTGAAAAGGTTCAATGGTGAAATTCATTATGTGACAATTTCTGAAAGTCGCAGAAGTGAATTTGCAAAATTATATGGTGTAAAGGAGAAAAGAATAAATGTTATTAAAAATGGGATTGACCCCATAACCTTTTTTAGATTGAGTGATTTGTCCGTGAAAATAATTCTTGAGAAAAATCTCTTTGAAGCGGATTTTATAATGTTTTTACCTTCAAGGCTTCATCCCAGAAAAAATATTGAACTTTCCATTTACGTTCTAAGTGAACTAAGAAGGATGGGCTTAAATGCCATGTTGTTAATAACCGGTGCCTTTGATCCCCATGAAGAAAGAAGTGTTTTGTACCTTGAGAAATTAAAAAATATTGTGATGGCACTTAACTTAGATGAATATGTGATATTTCTTGAGGGGTTTTCTTTTAAAAATGGAGAAGTGATTCATTCAGATAGGATTAAAACAAGGGATCTCTATTTGATATCAGATATTTTATTTCTTCCAAGTTTTAAAGAGGGGTTTGGAATACCACTTTTAGAGGCGTCAATGATAAAATTGCCGGTTGTCTGTTCAGATATTCCTCCTTTTAGGGAAATAGGGGGGGATAATGTTTTGTATATTGATCCCTTTGGGAATCCTTCTGAAATAGCAAAACAGATTTTAAAATTTAGAAGTGAGTATGGTGTATATTCTTTTTTCAGAAGAACAATTAAAGAATATACCTGGGACAACATTTTTAAAAGGGATCTTTTCCCGCTTTTGGAAAGGATTTCTATGAGATGAAAGAAATAAAATTGGCTTTGGTGGCCGGTGCAAGACCAAATTTCATAAAAATTGCACCAATAATAAAGGCCCTTGAAAAATATAATTCCCTTGAGAAAAATTTTTTTAAAAATTTATATCCCTTTGATTCATTCAGGGATATTAAACTTGTACCCCTTAGGGATTTTTATTTTCCAGAGATAAAATTTAACTATACTTTGATACATACGGGACAACACTATGATGAAAATATGTCTGGCACCTTTTTTAAACTACTTGATATCCCAAAGCCCCATGTGAATTTTGGGGTGGGTGGGAAAAGTGATCTAACTCAGATATCTCTTATGCTTGAAAATTTTGAGTCCTTTTTTGAAAGAAATAGTTTTGACCTTGTCTTGCTTGTGGGCGATGTAAATTCAACGCTTGCTGCTTCCATTTCGGCAAGTAGATTTAATTTTAAAATTGCACATGTTGAGGCGGGTTTGAGAAGTTTTGATAGGGGTATGCCTGAAGAGATAAATAGGGTGGTGACTGATTCCATTTCAGATCTTTTTTTTATTTCGGAAATTTCTGGATATGAAAATCTTGTGAAAGAAGGTAAAAATGTTTCCAGATTGTTCTTTTGTGGAAACGTTATGATAGATTCTTTACTTTTCAATTTAGAGAAGATAAAAGAAGGAGATTTTTTTAAAAGAATAGGTTTGGAGAAGAGGGAATATGTTGTTCTCACACTTCACAGACCTTCAAATGTTGATGATGAAAAAAGGTTTAAAGAGATATTGAGCGCGATTTTGGATTCTAAGATTCCCTATCCAATTATTTATCCCATTCACCCGAGAAGCAGGAAAAATGTTTTTGAGTTTGGGCTTCAAAACTTTTTTTCTGAGAAAATAGAAAGTGGAAAAATTTTTTTATTGGATCCTCTGGGATATATTGATTTCTTAAATTTGATTTATTTTTCTCGATTTGTGTTAAGTGATTCTGGGGGAATACAGGAAGAGACCTCTTTTTTGGATATTCCATGTATAACTTTGAGAAAAAATACTGAGAGACCTGTAACAATTGAGTTTGGTACAAATATTCTTGCTGGTACCAATTATGAAGGCATAAAAAGGGCAATTACAGGGGTATTGAAGAGCCCAAAGAAAATGAGTAACCCTATCCCCCTGTGGGATGGAAAAAGTTCCTTTAGAATTGTAAAACATCTTGTTGAATTTTTTGGGGAAAGGTAATGGGAAGATTTTGGGAAAACTTGTATGTAGTAGGGACTATGTAATGGGGACAGACCTGAACGTGAAAGTAAAAATATTAGAGAAATATTAGAGAGATTAAAAATTCCTTTAAAAATGTTTGTTGGTCAGATGGAACAGGAAGCAGAAAGTTTGGAGTTTTGTGAAAATTTGGTGTCAGGCAAGATTGAAGATTGGGCAAGATTTGTGGATGTGGGTCAGGATGGATTGGGGTCAGACCTGGACTATAAAAGTGAAGTGAACCTTTTTCTTTCTACAAACCAACTAAGGAAATATTTGTGGGAACAAATAAAAAATAAATTGAAATCTGGCAAATACTGACAAGTGTTTAACAAAAGGAACAAAAGGTGCCAGACAAAGAAATTCTCTTCTTTCCTATCTATAAATTCATGGTGGGATTGTGTGGGGTATTTTTGCCTGATATCTTTAATTTTATTTAATTTTACCTGACATTTTTCATTTTCAGGTCTGTCCCTTTTCCCTTCTTTTTATTTATCTATGAGACTTCTGAATAGCTTTTGGAGGAGGGCAAATAAAATAAAAAATTAAATTTTGGCAAAGAATGGTTTTCTGTCAGAAATCAAAAATTTAAGAACCCCCCTTTTCTCATTCTATAAACCTTTATTTTGTGGCTACGGATTGGGGAAGATTTATTTATATTCATGCTGTTTCAGTTCTATTTATATTGTTTAAGATGGATATTTTTGCTAATAAATTTGAGGAGTTTGATAAAGAAGATAAAATTATGAATATGATGAAGGAGAAAAATGTGGGGTGCTTTCATTTATTTAGTTTTCTGGTCTATACAAATATGTGGAGGTTAATGCACTATGGTAACCCTTCAATTTTTCTTCAAAATATTTATCAGATACAGGTGGTAAAAATACTTTACCCCTTTTCAAAGTTAATTTTTTCTACTATAGAATTATTGATTCAAACCATTATTGGAGTTTAAAGTAAATTTAAAATTTACCTTTTATATCCAAATTTTCTCAGTAGTTCTTTTCTCTCTTTTTGTGCCTTTTCATCTTCTATTCCTGTTGGCGGATATCCATCTATAACACCTAAAATTCCTCTGCCCTGTTCACTTTCTGCCACTATAACTTCAACTGGATTGGCAGTGGCACAGTAAATATTTACAACTTCATATACATTTTTAATGGCGTGTAAAACATTTATGGGGTAGCAATTTCTCATTACAATTATAAAAGAATGTCCACATCCAATTTCAAGGGCGTTTTTTCTTGCCACTTCAATTAATTCTTCATCGTTGCCATCCCATCTCACAAGTCTTTCCTGAGATGCTTCACAAAAGGCAATACCAAATTTTACGTTGGGCACACTATTTACCATTGCTTCATATATGTCCTCCACACTTTTTATGAAGTGGGTTTGTCCAAGGATTATGTTGCAATCAGATGGAAAATCAAGTGGCACATTCATAAGTTCCATAAAAGCCTCCTTCTAAAGAAAATTTTTATAAATAAAAAATGAAAGCAGTGTGAAGATGTTAAAAAAAGTATGGGTTAGAAAATTTATGTCAAATTTTTTAAATTTGAGATATAACCATCCGAGCCCAAGCCCGATGAAACCTATGACAAAAACAGCAGGCACTCCTTGATTTAAATGACCCATGGCAAAGTAGATTGACCATATAAAAAGTCCTGCAATTGGAATATTGAAGATCACTTCAAATCTCTGGAGTACAAAACTTCTTTGGAGTTCTTCTCTGAGGGCTCCACCAACTACGCCACAAATTAACATGAGCAGAAAATCTCTTCCACTTTTTAAATTTTCAAGTAGTGGATTGTTAAAGGTGTCCACATTGAAAAAATATCTTATTATTGGTGATGTTACTAACATAAAAAGAAAAAGAAATGTAAAAGCAGTTAAGGAAATTTGAATTGTCCTTTTTGAAAAATCTTTGAAAATGGGAATTTCCAGTTTCTTCTCTGATTGGGTGTCCGTTTTTTGAAATAAATAAAAGAAAAGAAATATGATGGCAGTGCTTAGCAGTAGAAAAAGAAATATCAATTCGTAATTTCTGCCCTTTATTATCTCTTCTGGTGAAACTTTGAAAAGTCTGGAAATTGCAAATAGAATTATCTGATCGGTTATAATTCCCGAAATTAAGATAATTTCTCCTATGTAGTATATGTTCTTTTTCATGATTCTTTTAAAAATTTAATATAGCAAAAAAGTGGAAAATGTTCTATAATATGTTTGTAGAAATTTTTTGAGGAGTTTAGAAATGAGGAAAGTTGTAGGTATCTTGATATCTTTTCTTTTGTGTGGCTATATTTTTTCCGCATTTATTCTTCCCAGATATACCAGAAGTGAACTAAAGGATAAAAAGTTTATTAAAGGTGAGATAAAGAGGATTTTGCAAATTAGAGATAAACTTCTTATGAAGGAAAAAAGAGCCTCACAACTTGAAAGAATGTCAATTGAAACAGATCTGAGAAATTTAGATGTTGCCCTTGAACTTTTAAAATATGTTGAAAAAAATGGTTATAGAGATGGTGATAAAAATTTATTAAAGTTAAAGTATTTTTCACTAAAACCTCATGTCCTTAAACCTGCAAAAAAAGAGAAAAAAATAGAGTATGATCCAAAAGTATATGAAGTTTCTCAAAAGGGTATAACTCCTCCTTTGCTTGTGGGAAAACCTGAGATAACTTTTACAAATGAATTTAAAAGTCTATCCGGGGTGGTAAAGGTTATGTTGATTATAGGTTATGACGGAAGGGTGCTGGAAGCAAAGGTACTTGAAACTCCAGAGAAAAAGGTTGGAGATTTTATTGCAAAATACATTAAGGAAAATTGGAGGTTTAAGCCAGCCATAAAGGATGGAAAACCTGTTAAGGTAAGATATAGATATGCTATAGATCTTTCAAAGTAGTTTTCAGGGAGGGTTCTATGGATTTTAGAGAATTGATAAAAAAAAGAAGGTCTGTAAGAAAGTTTAAGGATGAAAAAATAGACAGTGAAAAGATAAAGGAAATTTTAAGTATTCTTGATGAAATACCCACAGCGGGAAATTTGCAGAGTTTTTTTGTCTATGTGGTTACAGATGATGAACTAATCAAGAAGGTAATATCAGAAGGATTTATGAAGGCTTATTTTGATTATGCTCCATTATTATTTGTCTTTTGTGCACATCCTGAAAATGCATCCAAATATGGAGATAGGGGTAGGAATTTATTTTCCATACAGGATGCCACAATTGCGACAACATATGTAATGCTTGAAGTTGTCAATCAAGGCCTTTCTTCAGTGTGGGTGGGGGCTTTTTATCCAGATGTTGTTTCCAGACTACTTGATATCCCTTCTAAATATCTTCCTGTATCTATTTTGCCCGTTGGTTATCCCGATGAAGAGCCAATCAAAAAGGAAAGAAAAAGTATAAATGAACTTTCTAAATGGATTGGGTAGTTTTTTGAAACAATCTTTTTGAAGTTTACGATAATTATATATGAATTACATATGGGGTTTTTTAGAGAGGAGGTCTTTGTGGGGGAGTGGAGTAATCTTTCATCCTTTTTCTGTTTAGTCTCCCTTTTTTTAAGTAGGTATACCTTTATACAGTATATAGCACATTATGTAAATCAGTATGATTGGAGGACTAAAATCAACGATAAAAAATGGGATTTAATAGACACGAATATTATCTTTGAATTTTTTGATAATGATGGGAGTAGTATTTCCACAGCCGGTATAACAATTTCAGAGGAGGAATTTAAGAGCGATTATGTGGAGAATTTATTCTCTGAAACATTGTTGGATAACGGACCAATAAGGATTACGAGTAGTGGGTGTGGTTTAGTTCTCAGGATTACTTCAATAATACTTTTTGGGTACAGCAATTCAAAAGTGGATGTGTGTCCTGGTGATCTTAAGTGTGTGTGGAATACTGTCCAAATGCTTAATTTTCCATGGTTTGAAAATTTGAATACATTTACCACTGGGAATATTGTGGAATTTATAATAATGTACAACAACGATATCACAGAGGCTGAAGCAATAAATGAGGAAATAAATGAAAGTAGTTTTCCACAGTTTATCACTTACAACGCTTTTTTAAATGGTAAAGATTTAAATAGTAGTGGAGTTAGCGATATTGAGTGTTCTTTTGAAGGAAGGTATCTTTTTTGTTCAATTACAAATTCAAATAAGGCGGCTATCATAGATCTATTTTATAACAATGAAAAATCTGCTGTGGATTTGGGAGAAAATGTCGATGATGTGATTTTTTCTCCTGATAATCTTTTGGTGTATTTTTATGGGAAGAGTATGGATTGTATTTTTTAGATTTTTTATTTTATGGAGGTTTTATGAATTTAAATGTTTTTAAAAAAATTTTCTTTTTAATTTCTCTTCTTCTTATTTTACTTTTTTTAAGTGGATGTACATTTGAGCAGTATATTGCCCATTATGCAAATCAGTATGGGTGGAGGACAAAATTGACAATAAGGAATGGAAATAGTTCTGATGTCGATGTTACTTTGGAATTTTATGATAATGATGGCAATAAAGTTTCTACTGCTGAGATAACTATACCCGCAAATGGATTTAGAACAGATTATGTGGAGAATTTTTTTACTGAATCTTTACCAGATACAGGTTCATTAAGGATTGTTTCAGATGAACCAGGGTTTGTTTCCAAGGTTGCTACAATAATCCTTTTTGAACATACTGATTCAAAGGGAAGTGTTTGTATGGGTGGACTTCAGGGGGCAAAAAGGGTTTCAAAATATTTGAGTTTTCCCTGGTTTGAAAATTCAAATGATTTTACTACTGGAATAGCAATATTAAATCCAAATGGATATGATATTGTTGCTACAATGCGCGCAAACACTGAAGATGGAACTTTAATTTATTCAAAGCCAATAAAGTTAAAACCAATGCAGAGAATAATAGGTTTTCCATCAAGTTTTTTTGATGAATCAATACCTGATATGTCAACACTTGATGTTTTTGCAACTGGTGAAATAACCGGGTTTATAATTATGTATGACAACAATATAGATAAGGCTGAGGCGATAAGTGGTGTAGAAAATGAAAATTTAGCTCCAGAATATATAACTTATCAAACTTATGTAGAAAATAAAACACTTGACGGAACCCTTTGTATTGCGAGGCTTTCAAGAGATATGAATACTATTTATGTCATGGAATATGGTGTTGGAATTCATGTTTTTAAAAAAGGTGATTTAAATACACCTGTTCATACCTATACCTTTTCTACTTCTTTTTATGGAAGATTTGATGTTTCCCCTGATAATAAAAGGATTATAGTGGCTAATTGGTATCAAAATAAATTTTATGAAATTAATCTTGAAGATGATTCCATAAGTACTTTTGATAATTTGGAAAGTGCCTGGTCAGTTGCCTATTCTAAAGATGGAAATTATCTTGCTGTTGGAAGTGGGGAAGGGACTATAGTTTTATATGAAGTAGATTTGGAGACCCATACCTATACACCTTTCTTTTCTGCTTCCATTAGTGGTGGATCTATTTCAGATTTGATTTTTTCAAATGATTCCAAATATCTTCTGGCAACTGATTTTAATAACAAAAAATTGTATTACATTAATTTGGCCAGTAAGACCAATATGACTGTAGAGGATAAGGATTTAAATTTAGATGGTCCAGAGAGTTTATGTGTTTCGAGAGGTGGCACATATTACATATGTGGGATTGACAATAAGATCTGCAAGTTAAGTTCCCTAACCAGTACCCCTACATACATTTCACTTTCACGGACCAGAGGAGCTTACAATATTGATGTATCTTCTGATGGGAGATATCTTTTTTGTGCGGGAGATGAATCATCTGAAATAACTATAATTGATTTAAATAAAAACAATGAAGAGACATCTATAAATACAACTGGCTATGTTACAGATGTGGTTTTTTCTCCAGATGATCTTTTTGTCTATTATGTGGGTAAAAAATTGGGGTATCTATATTGATTATCAGTTTATGGTTAAAATGAATTTTTTTAGAATATGTAGTTGATTGTATGGAGTTAACGGTATAACAAAATACATTATGAGAAAAAATTTGACAGAGTAGTGTGGAGGAAATTTATTGATAAAGATGTCAAGAGTTATTCCATTGCAATTTCTCCAGATGGGGTTGCCTATTTCGCAGATGAAGATCACTTCGGCTATTTTTATTAATGTTTTTTGGGGGATTTTTCCCCCATCTTTTTTGATTATTTTTTCTTGACAAATAAAAAAAGATTGGTATCATATACATTCTCTTGGGGCGTTAGCTCAGGAGGTAGAGCAACGGCCTTTTAAGCCGTGGGTCACAGGTTCGAATCCTGTACGCCTCACCAGGAAAGAGCGTCCCCATCGTCTAGCCTGGCCTAGGACACCGGCCTTTCACGCCGGCAACAGGGGTTCAAATCCCCTTGGGGACGCCATAATTATCAAACCTATTGTAATTTAAGAATTCCAAACCATGTAGTTATTTTTTGTCAAAAGAAGATATTTTTTAAAAAGGTATGTATTGTATTGAAATAAGGGTGGGTAAAAAGATATAAAAATTCTTTAACATGTGTTTTGAAATTAGGTGAAATGGGCAATTATGAGATAATCATTCTTTTTTCACATAAATTATTCAGCCAAACAAAAGTCCTTTACATTCCATAAATAAAAAACATGGCAATTTTATATCAAGATTTTTTAAGGGAAACATAAATATAAACTCCTACTTCAGGAAAAATCAGTGATGTCAACTTAATTGTGCGAGACTTTTTAATACATCCTTTAAGAAGAGAAAAAAAGAGTGAATAGAAAAAACCTTAGACCTCTTGGGAGTTAAAAAGTTTTATGTTTACTAAATAGGATTTATTAAATAAATTAAGAGAAAAGAAGTTTTTCAATTTTCAATTTTGCCTGATACCAAATTTTTTCTCTTTTACCCACCTTTTTTCTTGTCTGACATTTTTCACAATATTATTTCCTAATATCCAATTCAGGTTTAACCCAATTTTCCTGTTTGATTTTCTACCTAACCCTTTTAGATACATTTTTTTTATCTTTGTCAGAATTTAATTTTTTTCCTATTTGCCCATACAAATACCCAGTGGGTTATAAAGGAAAGAGGTCCACTGCTTTTCTTTTTTTTACAGTATAGGTCTGTCCCCAATTCACAATTCACTAATCCTATTAAAATCCAGATTCTGCCTGACACTTTTTCACTTTTTCACAAGTTCAAGTTCACAAGTTTAGGTCTAGTTTAGGTCTGTCCCCTCCATGTCCCCTGTTCCCCATATCCCCAAGATTTTCTCCAATGGTATCCAGAAGGATTATAGGGGATGGGTAGGTTGCTTAATCGTTAACTCCTGCCATAGATAAAAGTTATTGCCAAAATTTGTGCCAGACAAGACAAAAAATTAGTTCTCTATTTGCTTTCACAAAAGGCTATCCAGAAAACTTATAGAAAGATAAAAGGAATTTTTCTTAAATCATTTGATTTCTACCAAAAGACTTTTTCTTTGCCAAAATTTGATTTATTTCTTCTATTTGTCTAATTAATCCCTCCTTAATCGTTTGTAGAAATGAAATGTTCACTTCTCTTCTCTTTTTTATAATCATTTTACATTTTACAGTCATTTTACAGTTAAGGTCTGTCCCCAATGTCTCACACCATCCTTCATTTTTCATTCTATAATTCTATAGGTCCTATAGGTTTATAGGTTATATAGGTTAGGTCTGTCCCCGATTGTTCTACAAACTTCCAATTACGATCCACCACCTTTTTCTTTCTTTTCTTTACTTTAGGCTGCCATTTTTTTAAAATTATATTTAAATATTACTTAAAGGTTTAAAAGTAAATTAATAGGAGAGGTAAAATGTTTATAATGGATAAGATTGAACCTTTTATCAAAAGTGAAAGAAAGTTTTTACGTGTTTTAAGTGTTGATGGACTTAGTTTTGAAGGAAAGTTTTTAAGTGTAAAAGATACGCCTAATGGCCAGATGTTGACATTAAAAACTTTTTCTGGCGAGAAGGTGGGACTTTATTTTCATGTTATAAGAAATATAAAATTTCAAGAAAAGTAATGAAAAAAATAGTTATTTATTTTTTTGCTGCCATTATTGCTTTTTTGATAGGGTATTATCTTAACTATTTTGAATATGGAAATTTGGGGGTTAAGTTTGAAAAGGTTCTTGAATGGGAAGGTAGAGTAGATGGCCTTGATATTTTAAAGGTAAAGGGTAGGAAACTTTTTGTGGAGCATATTAAAGACAAAAAGATTGTGGGAATGAAGTATAAATTTTTTAAAAATGTTGGAAAAGGTAATTATTTTCTCAGAAAAGATAGAGGTAGAGGAATAGTTTCAGTATATCAATTTCCTTTAAAGATGAATAATTTTTATCTTTCAATAATGCTTGACGATACAGATTTCGGAGGGGATGGAATCTATAAATTTAGTTTATTTCAGATATGTAGGAAAAGTGGTGGGGAAAACAGGAAGGAGGAAAAGGAAATTTTTGGTTGGTCTGGAATTGTAGATAAAAAAGAAATACTGGAAGTTGATTTTAATTTGAGGGATGTTGCTTATATACATCTTGCTGGAAGTAGAGAAATAAGAGGAGATAAGTATTTTTTTTTAGAGAGATTTAAAATTGATAAGAATGATTCGATTTTCTTAAAAAAGGTTTTTGGTAGAGGTGCTGTGGATATTGTAGATATCTGGGAAAATAAAGTTAGAGTCTCTATCTTTGATCCATATAGAGGGCCTTCCCTTTATGAATTTGTTTTATATGTAAAGAGGTAATAGTTATGAATGAAGAACTTAGAAGAGATATCCTGAAATTAAGAAAAAAGGCTTTAAAGATAAGGGAGTATCTTTGAAGTAGATGAAAAGAAACTAAAACTTAAATGTCTTCAAAAAGTTTCAGAACGCGAAGATTTCTGGGAGGATCAGGAAAAAGCAAGAGAGGTTTTAAAAAAAATAAATAATTTAAAAAGTATAATAGATTTGTATGAAGAGATTTCAAAAGGAGTGGATGAATTTGATACTCTAATGGAATTGTGTGAAGAAGATGAAAGTATGGAAATTGAAGCCGTGAAAATTTTGGAAGAGTGGAATAAAAAAATAGAAGATGCTGAAATAAGAGTAATCCTTTCAGATGAAAAAGACCTGGCCAATGCATATTTGACGATACATCCTGGAGCAGGAGGGACTGAATCTCAAGATTGGGCCCAGATGCTTTTGAGGATGTACCTTAGATATTGTGAGAGAAAAGGATTTCAGGTAGATATAATTGAAGTGCAAAGTGGAGACGAAGCTGGAATAAAATCTGCAACTTTTCTTGCAAAGGGTGAATATGCATATGGTTTATTAAAAGCTGAAAATGGAATACACAGACTCGTGCGACTTTCACCTTTTGATGCAAATCATAGGAGGCATACCTCTTTTGCCTCTGTTTATGTTTATCCTGAAATTAGTGATGAAATTGAAATTGAGATAAATGAAAAAGATTTAAAAATTGACACCTATAGGGCTTCAGGTGCTGGGGGGCAACATGTTAATGTTACAGATTCTGCCGTAAGAATAACGCACTTGCCAACTGGAATTGTGGTACAGTGTCAAAATGAGAGATCTCAACATAGAAATAGGGAAGTTGCAATGAAAGTTTTGAAGGCAAGACTCTATGAACTGGAACTTGAAAAGAGAAAAAAGGAAATGGAAGAATTAGAGGCAAATAAAAAAGATATAGGTTGGGGAAATCAAATAAGATCATATATATTACACCCATATAAGATGGTAAAGGACCACAGGCTAAAAAAAGATTATTCCAATGTAGATGAAATTTTAGATGGCAATATTGAACCATTGATAAAGGAATTTCTTTTTTCAAGGAAAAAAATTTAATGAAAGAAAATTTTGATTTTCCCCTTGCAACAAAGATTCTTGAGTCAATTCCTTTCGGTGTTTTTGCAGTTGATAGAAATAAGAAGATAATCTTTTTCAACAAAGCTGCTGAAAAGATAACCGGAATTTCTGCGGAAAGGGCTTTAGGTGAGTTTTGCAGAGATGTTTTTCATTCAAACAGGTGTGATGAAAATTGCATTTTGGATAAAGCTATTTCAGGTCTTGAAGGAATTGAAGATAGGGATGTTAAAATTATAAATTTTGATGGGGATGAAATACCCCTTGCAGTGTATGCATTTCCCCTTTTTGATAAAGATGGAAAACTAATGGGGGGAGTTGAGGTTTTTAGAGATATATCTGAAGAAAAAATTTTAAGAGATGAATTAAAAGGAAAGTTTTCTTTTCAAAATATAATAGGAAATAGTAAGGGAATTCGGGATATTTTGAGGATCTTACCTCAAATAGCAAGGAGTGATTCTTCAGTTTTAATTTGTGGAGAAACTGGCACAGGAAAAGAGGTTATAGCGAAGGCTATCCATTCCCTAAGTTATAGAAAAAATGGACCCTTTGTTGCCCTGAATTGTGGGGCCATACCTGATAATCTTCTTGAATCTGAGTTATTTGGTTTTAAAAAGGGAAGTTTTACAGGTGCTGACAGGGACAAACCTGGAATTTTTCAGAAGGCAAGTGGGGGAACTCTCTTTTTAGATGAAATAGGTGAATTACCTCTCAACATGCAAGTCAAGATATTGAGGGCCCTTGAAGAAAAAAAAGTACTGCCAATAGGTGGTCTTAATGAAGAAAATATTGACATAAGATTGATCTCTGCAACCAATAGAAATTTAAAGGATATGGTTGATAGAGGGGAATTTAGAAAAGATTTGTATTATAGAATAAACATAGTGGAAATTTATCTACCTCCTTTGAGGGAGAGAAAGGAAGACATTCCACTTCTTGTAGATCATTTTATTAAAAAGTATAGAGTGCTAAAGGGTAAAAAGATAAAGGGTATTTCTAAAGAGGCGATGAATCTTCTTTTGAATTATGAGTTTCCTGGAAATGTAAGGGAATTGGAAAATATTATAGAATACGCTTTTATAATGTGTGATAAGGAATACATTGATATTTTGAGTCTACCACCAAAGTTATTACCTTCTTCTCAGGTTGCAACCTTTAAAATAAATGATTTAAAGAAAAAGACCTTAGTTGAAGCCCTTAAAATCACAAATTGTAATTTATCTCAAACCGCAAATCTCCTTGGAATTCATCGAAGTACTCTTTATAGATATCTTTCTAAGTTTAATATTGACACAAAAGATTTATGCAAGAAGCAACAATAAGTTGCACCATGTTTGCTTTGTTTTTTATTGAGGTACAATGCTTTCTAAATGTAATCTTATTAACGCTTTTTATGTGCAACTTTCTGATGCATATACATGTGTATTGCAAAATTGTTGAATTTCAAAAATTTCCACTTTGTAAATATCAAACATCTAATATTTTTTAGTTCTTCCATTTATGTAATGCAACTATTTGTTGCGATATTTTACAGATGTCTATGTAGTTTGCTTTAAAAATGCTTTGTATAGACATATATTTATTAAATTTAAAAATTGGCATACTTATTGCTATATATCCTTTGAAAGGATAGAAAAGAACACAAACCTCCAAACCTCCCGGATAAAAAATGCCCCAATAGGGGCTTTTTTTTATCCTGATCAAGAAAACATAAGATTAAATAATGGTTAAATCGGTCAGGATTTGAAGGATTTCTTTTAATTCTTTTTTTACTTCTTTTAGAATTTGGGAATTATCTTTTTGGGGCGAATTTTTGATTTGTTCAATGGCCGCTTCAAGTTTCATCCCCTTTTTAAGATAGATATTTAGTTTTTCTATTTTTTTTAAATCTTCTTTTTTGTAGAGTCTTTTTCCATTTTTTCCTTTTTTAGGTCGAATAAATTTGTATTTTTTTTCCCAATATCTTAGTGTATAAGGGGGGACAGACGTAATCTTAGAAACCTCATTTATTGAGTAATAGTATTTTTCTTTGCTTGTGCTCATCTTGGTTTTTAGGTTTTATTCTTTTGTTTTGATTTCCTAAAAGAAACTACATTGTGAGTTTCTATTTTAATTTTTTTACCTGTGATTGGGTGAACAATATTTCTTCCACCATATTTTTTGACGTAGAAGGTTCCAAACTTGCTTATCTTAACATTTTTATCTCTTCTTAAGCCATCTTTAATGGATTCAAAAAATAAGTCTACTAATTTTTCACATTCTTTTTTAGAAAAAGCCCCATGATGTTCATATAAGTAGTTAACAATATCTTTTTTTATCATATTATTCTTCCCTTTCTCTGCAACTTTCTTCTTTCTCCTTTTTCCAATTTAAATAGATTGTACAAATAATATTAATTCTCATCTATAGCTGTGTCAAGTTTTATCTTTATGTATTAAACTTTAAACATTAAATATATTATTTTAAACAAGGAGATTAATCATGGAGTTAGACCTTTCTTAATTTTTCATTAGGAATATTAAAAAATATGATTGCTCCAAAAAGTTTAAAATGAGTTTAGACATGAAAATAAAGGGTTATAAAAGGTTTGGAAGCAAAAAAATCAGGGTTTTAAATATACTTGAATAGATTATTGAAAAAATTATAGATTATAAATTAAATATTTTTCTTAATTAGATTTTTAACCATATTTATAAATTTACTTTCTCCCATAATATCTTTTTTAAAAAAGTTTTCCATTTTGTTATGAAATTTTTCGTAGTTTTCACTGTGCTTTAGAAATTTGTATTCATTTTTATTCATATGTAAACTGCTGAATTTATATTTTTCAGGTGAGGTTACCATCTTTGCTCTTACGGGATTTAAAATTACATATATGATACAATTTAGTAGATGAATCCCCGGTTGAATTATAATGCTTTTAAATCTACTTCCCCAAAAATAGCCGCTTCTTTCGAAATTTTTGTTGTACCACTGAGCATATATTTGTTTCAGAAGTTTCATAAATTCAGAAATATCATTTAGTTTTTTTCTTAATTTTATAAAATCTTTTTTCAAAACAAGATTTTTAAATAATTTTGCTTTTTTTGCTTTTTGAATTAATTCTTCATCGGATATTTTTATTTCGGGGCATGTTTCAAGGATTAGGTGGAAGTGATTTGTCATTACAACAAAGTGTTTAACTTTTATGGAAAAGAAAATGGAAAGCCTTTTAAGGGTATCAACGAAAAATTTCTTCTTTTTATCTGTATCTAAAAAGAATTCTGAACCAACTGTTTTTGAAAATACGTGATAAAAAGTTTTAATGTTGTTGAATTTTAACCTTTTTCTTCTAGCCATTTTTTCCCTCCACACATTTTATTATTTACTTTTTAGGGAGGAAAGCCTCCCTAATATAAATAACGACTTTTTGAAATTTTATTTCGCTTTTTTTGAAAAAAAATTGAAAATTAGAAAATTAAGGTAGAAAATTAATAGTGAAAATTAAGGGGTCAGACCTAAATAGTTTTCAATTCTTGACATTAAACCTTTTATAAAATAAGATTTTCTCTATTTTATTTATGTTAAGAAAGTAGTATAGTAAGAAAGTAGTATAGTAAGTAAATAAATGTAAAGGAAAAGAGGGATATGAAAAAAGTAAATAAAGTTAGGGTTAGATTTGCCCCAAGCCCCACTGGTTATTTACATGTTGGAAATGTAAGAACTGCTCTTTTCAACTTTTTATTCGCTAAAAATAGGGATGGTAAATTTATTTTGAGAATCGAAGATACAGATCTTGAAAGATCTAAACGGGAGTTTGAAGATGCTTTGATTAAAGATTTGGAATGGCTTGGTATTAAATGGGATGAGGGGTTTATTGTCGGAGGAGATTTTGGCCCTTATAGGCAGACAGAGAGGCTTGATATCTATAAAAAATATGCTGAAAAATTGATTAATGAAGGGAAAGCCTATTACTGTTTTTGTTCAAAAGAAGAATTAGAAAAAGAAAGAGAAAAGCAAAAAAGGATGGGCAAAATCCCGAAGTATTCTGGTAAGTGTAGAAATATTCCGATTGATGAGGCCTTAAACCGTATAAAAAATGGGGAAAAGGCAGTTGTGAGATTAAAGGTCCCGAAAAATCATAAAATAATTTTCGAAGATGCTGTTTTTGGCCATCAGGAAATTGATTCTTCTCAAGTTGATGACAGGGTTTTACTCCGTTCTGATGGAACTCCTACTTACAATTTTGCATGTGTGGTTGATGATTATGAAATGAAAATTACTCATATTTTGAGGGGAGAGCAACATCTTTCCAATACGCCCCTTCAAGCACTTATATATGAAATGATTGGTATCAAGCCTCCTGTATTTGCTCACCTATCCACCATTAATGGTCCTGATGGTAAAAAATTAAGTAAAAGACATGGTGCAACTTCTATTTTAGAATTTAGGGAAAAAGGATATCTTCCAGAAGCAATGGTTAATTATTTGTCTCTTCTTGGATGGTCACCTCCAGATGAAAAAGAGATTATGACATTAAATGAAATTATTTCAAAATTTAGCCTTGAAAGAGTTTCAAAAAGTCCTGCAATTTTTGATATAAAAAAGCTCAATTGGGTAAATAGGGAACACATGAAAATGATTGATAAAAAGAGACTTGTGCAACTTTCCATTCCCTATTTTAAGAATTTTGATATTTTTAATGAGGTTGATGAAAAAATTGAAAAATTTGTAGAGTTGATTTTAGATGGTTTCTTGAACCATATTGATTATCTTTCTCAGATTGTTTACGAATCTCAGATGATTTTTAAATTCAATCTTGAAAATTTAAATGTTGATGAAGAAGTAAAAAAGATACTTGGTAAGGAAGAGTCAAAAGTAGTAATTTCGTGTTTTTACGATAAAATAAAAGATATCGAGTATCTGGATTTCGAATCCTATAAGAATGCTGTTCTTGGTTGTATGAAGGAACTTGGTATAAAGGGGAAAAATTTATTTCATCCTATAAGAGTGGGTATAACGGCACTTTCCAGTGGACCTGAGATAGAAAAGCTAATAGAGATAATTGAATATGGAAGAAAATGTAATTTAAATGTTGAGATTTTACCTGTTAAAGAGAGGGTAAGAAGAGTACTTGAAAGGCTTTAGAATGGAAAAGATTTTTGGGATAAATCCTGTTGTTGAATCCATAAAAAAGGGGATTGTTGAGGAAATTTTTGTAGACAAATACTTGAAAAACAAACGTTTAATGGATCTCATTGAACTTGCCAGAAGAAAACACATAAAAATTTCTTATTTGAAGAAGGATGATTTAACTACTTTTTTTTCGACTTCTCATCATCAAGGAGTAGGGGCAATTTTAAGAGAAATAAATCTTTTTTTTGAGGATGAATTAATAGAATCCTTATCTGAAGATTCTGTTGTAGTACTTTTAGATGGTATAACAGATCCCCATAATTTAGGAGCAATACTCAGGAGTTGTGCTGCTTTTGGAGTTGACGGGGTTTTTATTCCTAAGAGAAAGAGTGCATCTTTTTCGGGTTATGTTTGGAAGAGTTCTGCAGGTGCTATTCCTTATTTGAGGATTTCTTTGGTGACCAATCTCTCCAGGACAATTTCTAAGTTGAAAGAAAATTTTTTCAAGGTAGTAGGAGCCCATACTGAAGGAAATAAAAATTTATTTGAATGTAATTTAACAAAGGGGGTTGCTATTGTGTTGGGAAGTGAAGGAAAGGGGATGAGAAAAAAGATAGTTGAAAAGTGTGATGAATTAATAAAAATTCCCATTGGAAGAAATGTGGAATCGTTAAATGTTTCAGTTTCTGCAGGAATATTTTTATATGAGGTAATGAAGCAAAGATATGTAAAAAATAAAAAAGATATAGGGGTAGGAATGGGGACAGACCTGACCTTGAAAAAAGTATCAGGTAAGGAATAGAGTAGAAAATAAGTAAGAGTAAGTAAAAAGGGAGGAAGAAATTAAGAACCTGGAGAAAGATTTGGTGTCAGATAGGTTAAAAAATTAAATGTAAGTTATAAATGTAGTTAGATGATATTAGGCATGATTTTAAATTTAGGATTTGAATCTAAAATTTTCGGGTAAATTATAAAATAAGATTCTTTGTTCCTTTATAAACTTTGTAAACTTTCTTTTTTTTTCTTTTTTTCTATAAATAAACATTTAGTGGGCATTTAGGAAAAACATTAAATTAAGTAAAGGGACAGACCTAAAGCATGAAGTATAAAGCATGAAGTAGACCTAAATCGTAAATTGAGGATGTGAAGAGTGTGGAGATGGTAGAGATGGGGACGGACCTGGATGGTGACAGACTGGGGACAGATTTAGATTGGAAAATGGGTAGGATATGTGAGGGTGGGGGATAAATTGTATGTAAATTGTGGAAATAAACCTTAAAAAAATAAAAAAGTGCCTGGCATTTACTTTCCTTTAATTAATAAATCTTATTTACCAAGTATTATTACCAAATACAAAATTTTCTTAACTACACCAAATTTTTTTAATTCCTTGTTCCCATATTGAATTATTTACCATTCTGGTCACTTAGGTCTTCAGGTCGTTTTTGTTTATGTTTATGTTTAGGGCTGTTCATGTTTATGTTTACATGTTTAGGTCTGACCCCACGGTTTATGGCCCATTGCTTATTTAAGCGATGAAACTTTTCATGTTTTCTTCAAAGTATATATGACTTTATTTCTTTGCCTTTTTGTTTTATAATCTATCATCTTTATAATCTTTTTTGACGGAGAGTTTAGATGAATATAAATTTTTCCAGATCCTTTGAGCCAAAAGAAGTTGAAGAAAAGTGGTATGAATTTTGGGAAAGTAGAGGTTATTTTAAACCTGTAAATAGAGGTAAAGGTAAATTTAGTATAGTAATTCCCCCTCCAAATGTTACAGGTTCGCTTCATATGGGGCATGCCTTTTGTTTTACACTTCATGACGTAATTGTTAGATGGAAAAGGATGAGGGGATTTGAAACCCTGTGGTTACCAGGGACTGACCATGCGGGTATTGCAACCCAAAATGTAGTTGAAAGGGATCTCCTAAAGAAAGGGATAAGCAGAAAAGAATTGGGTAGGAAGGAATTTGAAAAAAAAGTTTGGGAGTGGAAAGAAAAATTTGGAAATAGAATTATTAACCAACTCAAAAGGCTTGGAGCCAGTTGTGATTGGGGTAGACTTCGTTTTACCCTTGATGAAGGACTTTCGAGGGCGGTAAAAGAAGTTTTTGTAAGGCTTTATGAAGAAGGCTTGATATATAAGGGGCAGTACATTGTAAATTGGTGTCCAAGGTGTGGGACTGCCATATCGGATCTTGAAACTGTTTACGAAGAACATTCCGGTAAGTTGTACTATATAAAATATCCCATTGTTGGAGAGGATGATTTTATAGTTATTGCCACAACAAGACCTGAAACCATGCTTGGTGATACAGCAGTTGCCGTTAATCCCGAGGATGAGAGATTCTTTCATCTTAAAGGTAAAAGAGTAATTTTACCCATAGTGAATAGGGAAATTCCCATTATTGAAGATGATTATGTAGATATGGAATTTGGTACTGGACTTGTTAAGGTAACTCCTTCACAC
>JAMOQF010000208.1 GCA_027064125.1 Acidobacteriota bacterium | reverse complement strand
AACTCACTTGAAAAAGTTTTTGAAAAAAATAATAAAAATCAATAGGAGGTGCTTTTATGGGAAAAAAAGAAATTTTTGACAAGATCCTGGATGAGTTAAGCCGCATCGAGGGATCAGAAGGCGCAGCAATTGTAGGAACTGATGGAATGCTAATTGCCACAAAACTTGACAAAAAATATGCCCAGGATAAAATTGCTGCGTTAGTCTCACATACAGTGGGAGTAGCAAATAAAGTTATCACTGAAGCAGCCCTTGGAAAACCAGATGGTGTAACCATAGAAGGAACTGAAGGCAAGATTGTTTTAATGCATTCAGAAAAGGCAAAAGTATTTATTTTCGTAATTGGCAAAAATGAGATGAACCTTGGTATGGCAAGGATGATACTTGATGAAGCAGTTGATAGTTTTGATGATTCAATAGGTTAAGAGAGGGGGAAAAGTCCCCTCTTTTTTTAGGAGAAAAAAATGAAAGAAATTTTTGATCCACTATTTGGAGATATAAAGGAAATAAAATCAGCCATAATTTCAGATGAGAAAGGGAATATACTCTATATACATGGAGATGAAAGATTTCTACTGCAAAAAGATATCTTAATAACACTATCAATACTTTTAAATAACTTTGCCAGAAGATTTAGTGAAAAGCCCAGATTTCTGATTTATACGATGGAAAAACACAATGTCTCAATTTTTTTCATTGAAAAAATCTCTTTCATTCTGCTTTTTAGTGAAATAGAGGTTGGATTTTTAAAACTTCAAATTGAAGAACTAAAGGACAAAATAAATTTCTATATGCCATCTATAATAGATGAAATGGAAAATATTAAGCAGGAAATTGACTTATCATTACCTGATGAAAGTAAAATTGCTGATCTCATAAAAAACTTCAGTTATATAGAAGGCTGATAAGTGAGGAGAACTTTATTAGAACTTATTCCCATAGCGGGATACTTTGTTAAAGATTTTCCATTTGAAAATTTGAGATTAACAGAATTTCCATGGAAGTCATACTACAATAAAATTTCTAAAGATTACAATCAGGAAATTTACGCCATAAAAGTAAAAGAGGAAATTGTTGGGGGAATTTTAATTAGATATGGAAATCCGGACATATCCTTTCTTCCAGAATTACTTTTCTTTGAAATTGATCCCTCCTTTAGAGGAAATGGTTATGGGAAAGGGGCACTTGACAGATTAATAGAAATTTTAAAGCAAAGAGGATTTAAAAAGTTATTTGTCCAGACTGGAAGGCCCCAGATATATGTTCGATTGGGATATAAATTTGAAAAAGTTGAAAAAAAAGGGCTTATTATAGACCTCTATGATCCATACCCCACAAAAATAGAGAATGCACCTCTTTCCATAATATATTCTGAAAAATTCCTTATCCACGATAATCCATACAATCCTGAACAGCCAAGTAGAATATCTTACACCATTGACTACCTCAGAATTAAAGGAGTTTTACATAAGTTAAATCTCATAAATCCAAGGGTTGCAACTGAAGAAGAATTATTAAAAGTCCATCACAAAGATCTGATACTTAAGGTAAAAAAAGCATCAGAGACCTTACAACACCTTGGGAGAAACAACTGCGTATCTAAGGAGACATTTTATGTGGCAAAACTTGCCTTTGGAGGGGCATTACTTGCCGGAGAACTGGTGGAAAAACTTAAAAAGATATTTGTTCTTTCAAGGCCTCCAGGACACCATGCCACTAAAAAAGAAGTCAAGGGCTTTTGCTTTTTTAACAATATGGCAGGACTTGCAATTTATCTGAAGGAAAAGGGGTACAACCCAATGATAATTGATTGGGACGCCCATCATGGAGATGGGACACAGGAAATACTTTATGACAAACCCATCATGTATGTTTCTTTCCACCAAAGGAATCTGTTCCCAAATACAGGGAAAGAAGAGGAAACAGGTATTGGGGAAGGAAAAGGGTTCACAAAAAATTTTCCTCTACCACCACTTACAGAAGAGAAAGAATATCTTAAAACCTTTGAAAATGTCTATAAAATTGCTGACCAATACAAGCCTGACATTATCCTCATCTCAGCAGGGCAGGATGGACACAAAGAAGAAAAATTAACTGGTTTAATGCTTTCTTCAAAAACTTACTACAAACTTACAAAGATTGTTAATGAAATCTCAGAAAAACATGCAAATGGAAAAATTATATTTCTACTGGAAGGTGGTTATAACCTTGAGGCACTTGCCGAAAGCAACTATGAAATCGTAAAGGCAATTCTGGACGAATAAAAAGGTGCCAGGTAAAATCCATCACATCATTATCAATCATCAATCCATCAATTAAAAAATGGAAATGGTGTCAGGCAAAAAAAAAGATAAAAAGATTAAATAGTGCCAGGCAAATAAACCCAAATAAACCAAATAAACCAAAAACCGAAAAACCAAATAAAAAACCAAATAAACAAATAAAAACAAAAAATAAAAAACAAAAAAATCCAAAGATCCATAATTCAAACTTTCAATACAATAAACAACTAAAAAATTAAAAAAATTTAAAGAAAAAGCGAAATAAATTTCAAAATTTTCGTTATATGTAATGTAAGGAAAATTTATTAAATTTATGGAGGTAATTATCATGGGAAGACCACTTAGAATAAGATTCTATGAAGAAAAAACCATTTTACATATTACATCTAAAACAGCAGGAGGATTGTTTCTATTACAACCAAGACATGTTAAAGTTAAGTTTCTAAATATTTTAAAATCTTTGCTCTCAGTCTTTTCATTCAAATTGATAACCTTCGTAATCATGGACAACCACTTCCATTTATTTTTAGAAGTAAAAAACATCAACGATTTGTCAGATGATGAAATACTAAAGAAATTAACTAAGTTAAATATGTATAAAAAATACGTTTTCTTAAAGGATATAAAGACATTAAGAAGGAAATTATCCGATTTATCAGAGTTTGTAAAAAACTTAAAAGAACGATTTTCCAAGTGGTTCAATAAAACATTTGGAAGATATGGATATTTATGGGGTGGAAGGTATAAATGTGTATTAATAGAGGGAGGAGAAGCCTACGAGGTATGTAAAAGATATATTGAAATGAATCCGGTAAGGGCAGGCATGGTTGAAAATCCAGAAGATTATGAGTTTTCAGGTTGTGGAAAAATGGGGAAGTACATGGATATTGAAAATGAAGTCACCAAAACAGAGAGAAAAAAAATAAAAGTAGATGAAGAAATAGGAAAATATAAAATACCACAGATAGAAAATGGATTTGTTTTTGGATGTGTAAATTTTGTAAAGAAATTTCACGAAAAATACATGGAAAAATGCAGATTGAAAAAATCAATAAAATATAAACCATTTAAAGAAAAACTCTTTTCCTTGATAAATACAAGATAAGGAAGTTAAAGGTTAAATTAATCTGTACAATTTCAATTAAAGATTAAAAATTAAATACCTAAAAAAATAAAACACAGACCAAAAGAAATTTAGAACAATAAAGAGAATATACCTATTAGCTACTTAATTTTTCAAGTAAAAAATAACATTTATAAATTATCCTCAAATAATCTTTAAATTTAAATAAAAAATACATTTAAAAAAAACATAAAAATTTTTAAAAAAATATTTTGCCTTCGTATCAAGCAAGTGTCAGGTAACTTTTCAACTTTTCTTAATTTCTTAATTTAACTTAACTTTCAACTTTACTTCAAATAATATATAGGCAAAACACTACATTAAACAAAAAAGGTGTCAGGCAATTATTTCACTTTTATTTCACTTTTATTTCACTTTTGACTTTTCTTATTTTTCTTTAATCTTAAAGAAAGTAAAGAGAAAAAGTGCCAGGCAACTTTTTCCCATAAACCTCCTACGATTAACCTGACATCACTAAAAGTAAAAGAAAAGTTATGAAAAGTTATGAAAGTTATGATAAAAGTTATGATATAGTATAATATAGAGTTATGATATGAGCTATGATAAAAGTTTATGAATTTTTTTCAAAATTTCTTTCAAAAATTGAGGAGGTAGCGTGAAAAAACTATCGGTTTTTTTACTGTTTTTTCTGTTATCTTTGTCTGTTTTTGCGGGGGGAAAACCGGGTATAACTTTTAAAATCACAAAGATTGAAAAAAGCGGGGACAGTTTGATTTTTACAGGTGAGGTAAAGGGGATAAATCTCAACTCCGGGGGAATACCCGAGTATGACCATGCCGGGCTTTACTGCGAAATCCCCGTTTCAAGCAACTACATCTATCCAGTTTTTTACGAATGGTACGGTATAGCCACAAACTGCTATGGATACAAGGGTGGATGCGCCACTGAGGAGCAAATACACGGTAAAAACATAAAAAGTTTTACCCTGTACGAGGGTTTTTTAAGGCCTCCCAATGTCTGGTATAAATACGGCGGATTGGGACAGTGGGAGAAAAAAGCCCCGGACACGGTAAAAGTAACCTTTACCGGAAAAGTGCCGCTGGAGTATATGGGCAAAAAGGCAAGGATTCACGTCCTGCTAAAACACGTTATTGGAGGACCCAACGCCGCATGGCCTGGAATATCTTATTATCACAAAGCAAAAGAGATAACATTAAAACCGACAAATTCGGTCATTGTGCCGGCCCCAAATTCAAACAATTCAAATTCAAGTCCCAAACCCAAACCCAAGCCTCACAAACCAAATACAAAGCCTTGCGAAAAACTGAAAAAGAAAATGAATGAATTAAAAGTCAATGAAAATATGCTTTCCGATTTAAAATGGCAACTGGACTACGCAATAAAAAGAGTTAAATGGTCAAAGGACCAGATAAAAAAACTTAAAAAAAAGAGAGACGGGATATTTCTTTCAATCGCAGGATACTCTCCTTATAAAAACCTTGTCGACGACATAAACAGGATAAAAAGATTAAGTAGAATCGGGCCAAATTACGGACTTGTTCTTCAAGAGATGGACGATAAAGTTAAACTTGAAAACTTAGACGAAACCATACACGCATACGAAAATGCATTGCACGACGATGAAATTGAAGTTGAATCTTTAAAGGAAAAAATCAAGATTATTGAAGAGTATAAAAAGTGCAGGGAGAAAAAGAAATGAAAAAGATAGCAATTTTTCTGATTTTACTCCTTTCAACAGTCGGTTTTTCCCAATCAACGGCGCAGAAAATCAAACTTATAGACAGACTTATCTCTCAACTTAAAAATGAAATGAAACTTCTTAAAAACGGGCAAAAAAACGTTAACGGATACGCCATTTACGGACTGGACTGTCCAAAAGAGTTTCTGACCGGGGACGATTTAAAAGACCAGTTTCTTTCTTCAAAAAGCAGAATTAGGATTATTAAAAAAGAGATAAGGGAACTTGAGATTTTGAAAAATTACCTCAAAACCGGAAAAATAACGCCAAAGGGGACGAAAAAAGAGTTTAAGGCAACCTTGCTGGGAATTTCCAGCATCGATTTCGGCGGAAAATACGAATACCTAAAACCTGACGGAAGCAAAGATTACCTTCTGCAACTAACTGTAAATTTTCCCGGCAAATACATTAAAAATATTGAAATCATAAACATAAACGGCCAATTTACCGTATGGGATACAATACCGAATAACGGCATGTGGAGTCTTTTCGTATGCAACCAGTACAATCATTTGTTTTCCAATCAAAACGGAGGATTAAAACAGCCCATTCCCGCAAAAGGAACTTACTTTATTTACCTTCCCGACAACGGAAGTATTATAGAGGGAAAAACCGATTATAAATTAACCGTTTTTTTTACTGACAACTCAAAAGCGGAAACAAAAGTTGCAATTGCAAAGAGATCTCACCTAAAATCCAGTTTAAGTGCAGTGCTTGTTAAACGCTCAAACAGAGATTACGGGGGAAGATACGAAGAAATAAAGCCTGACGGTGAAAAAGACTATCTTCTTGAATTAAATATATCTTACAAAGGCAAAACAGTAAAAGATATAGAAATTACAAACATTAATGGACAGTTTACTGTATGGGATACAATACCGAATAACGGCATGTGGGCCCTTGCTGTTGTAAAAGACGGGCAATTGTATTCTTACAACGACAGTTCAATTCGTCCTATCACTTTAAACAACAATAGAGAAAAGATTCTTCTTTACCTTCCCGACAACGAAAGTATTATAGAGGGAAAAACCGATTATAAATTAACCGTTTTTTTTACTGACGGAAGTACGGCAAGTTGCAAGGTTACAAAACTTTTTTAAAGGCGGGATGTTCCCGCCTTTTTTATTCTTCAAGGTTTTTGATAAATTCAAATAAACTTTTTTCATTCATTTTTTCCTATTGTATTTCTCCTCTTTAAATCTGCAAATGTCCAAGACATCATCTTTATTGCAAGCAGTGGAAAAAGTGCCAGGCAACTTTTTCCCATAAAAAAACATAAAAAAAATAGAAAAAGGTGTCAGGCAATTATTTTTCTGGTAAACTTTTCTTCTATGGTAAAATGTGTTTTTCTGGATAGGGATGGGACCCTCTGCAAAGACTATGGTTATAACAACAATCCCGGGAAAATAGAACTTTTACCGGGTGTGGGAGAGGGCTTAAGAAAACTTAAAGAGAAAGGCTTTTTACTTGTGGTAATCTCAAATCAGTCATGTGTTGCAAGGGGGATATGTAAGTTAAAAGATGTGATTAACTTTAACAATGCCTTAAACACCATGTTAAAAAAGGAATATGGAGTTTTAATAGATAAATTTTATTTCTGCCCTCACCATCCCTATGGAATAGTTGAAGAATTTAGAAAAGAGTGTATTTGTCGAAAGCCAAATCCAGGAATGATTTTAAAAGCTAGAGAAGAACTAAATATAGATCTTTCAAAATCCTATTTAATTGGAGATAAAGAAAGAGACATAGAAGCAGGCAAAAAGGCTGGAGTTTTCAGGTCTTTTTTGTTTTCCGAAAAAAATTCATTCTTGGAAATAGTAAAAAAAATACTTGAGGCTTAAAAAATGAAGACAAAAAAAATTTTAAAAACCATAGAAAAATTCAAAAATTGCAAAGTACTTCACATTGGGGATTTAATATTAGACCAATTTCTATTTGGTGAAGTTTTGAGAATTTCAAGGGAAGCCCCTGTTTTAATTCTAAAGTATAAAGAAACCATCAACATCCCCGGTGGAGGAGCAAATTGTCTTAACAATTTAATCTCTCTGGGAGCAAAGGTAATTCCCATAGGAATTGTCGGAGAAGACTTCGAAGGAAAATGGATTCTGAACTTCTTTAAAGATAAGGGAGTAAATGTAAAAAACATATTCACCGTAAGAAATTATCAAACACCAGTAAAAACAAGAATTTTAGCGGGATCTTTTCACTCATCAATGAAACAAATGTTGAGAATCGACAAAGAAGAAGATGAAGAATTCAAGCTCAATCACCTGAAGGAAAAAATTTTCAATGCAGTCAGAGAAAATATAGAAAAGGTAGATGGGGTAATAATATCAGATTATGGCTATGGAATGGGAAATCCAAGATTTTTAAAGGAGATAATGACCTACATAGTAAAAAAAGGGAAAAAAATAATAGTTGATAGCAGATTTAAAATGAAGGAATTTAGAAATGTAACTTCAATTACTCCAAATATCTCTGAAATAGAGGAGGCATATAACAAAAAAATAGGGGAAAACCTTTCCAGAATGGATAAAATTGCACAAAAAATAATTGACAATCAAAATCTTGAGGCACTTTTAATAACAAGGGGAAGACTTGGTATGAGTCTATATGAAAGGGGAGAAAAACCATTTCATATTCCGGTCTTTGGATCTGATGAAGTTGCTGACGTTACAGGAGCAGGAGATACGGTAATCGCAGTGTATTCCCTATCACTTTTTGCAGGTGCAGATTTTAGGACATCCGCTATTATCTCAAATTACTCAGGTGGAATTGTGGTCATGAAAAGAGGGACTGCAACCCTATCCACAAGGGAACTGATTTCAGCAATTAAAAATGATTCCAGAAAGGAAATTGTTGGCCAGGATGACGAATAAGATATACAATCTCCAGGAATTAAAGGGAATTGTAGAAAAACTAAAAAAAGAGAAGAAAAAAATAGTTCTCGCAAATGGATGTTTCGACATACTACATGTGGGACATGTGAGATATCTTGAAGAAGCAAAAAAACTGGGAGATATTTTGATAGTAGCAATAAATAGTGATGAAAGTGTAAGAAAAATAAAAGGGGAAAAAAGACCAATAGTGCCAGGCAAAGAAAGGGCAGAAATAATTTCAGCACTAAAGGTAGTTGACTTCGTTATAATTTTTGATGAATTAGATGTTAGAAAACTCCTTCTTGAACTAAAGCCACACATTCAGGTAAAAGGTACTGATTACACAGAAGAAAGCGTACCTGAAAGGGATGTGGTTTTGTCTTACGGAGGAAGTGTAAAAATCACAGGGGATAGCAAAAATCACTCAAGTAAAGACATAATCTCCACTATCCTTGAAAAATTTTGTAAAAAATGAAAGAAAAAAAGATATTAATCGTAAAATTGAGTTCAATCGGAGATGTTATTCACACAATTCCTACCATTTCCATACTAAAAGAAAAGGTACCAGAAGTAAAAATTTACTGGATAGTTAAAGAACACATATACCCAATACTTGAATTTTTCCCATACATGGAAGAAATAATCCCTGTAAGAAAAGGGGAAAAATGGACAAAATTAATCAAAAAATTGAAGGAAAAAGATTTTGACGTGGCAATGGATTTTCAGGGACTTATAAAAACAGGCATTTTAACCCATCTAAGTGGCGCAAAAATTAAAATAGGATGGGGGAAAAATGAAATAAAAGAGTTGCCTGGCACCATATTTTACAACATAAAAATCAATGTCCCTGAAAAAAAACACATTGTCCAAAAATCAATCAAATTTTTGAAGTCCTTAGGCATTGAAGATGTAAATGGTCTTCCAGAGATAAAAATAAACTTTCCACCAGCGCTCAAAGAAAAAGTGGAAAAGAAAATCGAAAGGGAGTTTAAAGGTAAAAAGTTTGTGATATTAAATCCTGGTGGAAAGTGGCACACAAAAAGGTGGGCTCCAGAAAATTTTTCAGAACTAGCAAATTTTATAAAGGAGAAATACCCCTTTGAAATTTCAGTTATCTATGGAAATGATGAAAAAAAACTTGCCGAAAAAATAAGGGAAAAGGCACCATTTGTAAAACTCTTTGACTTAAACCTTGAAGAACTTTTTTTCTTTATATCAAAATGCGAAGTATACGTTGGAGGGGATACAGGACCAACACATATGGCATCTCTCTTAAATAAAAAAATAGTTGCAATTTATGGCCCCACATCTCCAGAAAGAAATGGTCCCTTTAACAGAGAATTCAGGATAGCATACAAAAATCTTGAGTGTTCACCATGCTATAGGAGAAAATGCAGAGATCCAATATGTATGGAAATTGACAGTAAACTGGTTTTCAAAAAATTTATGGAATTGGTGTAAAAAATGGAAATTAAAAAATTGTTTCAAAAGATAAGAGTTCCACTCAGTTTCATAGTGGGAGCAATTTTTCTCATATTTTCCAGACCGGATGAAATTCACTTTATGGTTGGAGTCCCCATAGCACTATTGGGGGTTTTACTGAGGATATGGGCCTCGGGACACATTGTAAAATCCAAAAAACTTACAAAAAGTGGGCCCTATAAATACACAAGAAACCCTCTATACCTTGGGTCTTTTTTCATAGGTCTTGGAATTTCCATTCAATGTGGAAGGATAATTTTCCCAATTCTTCTTCTAATACTCTTTCTTTTTATTTATATTCCTGTAATGAAAAGGGAAGAAGAGGAAATGGAAATGGTATTTGGAAGAGATTACCTGGAATACAAAAAACTGGTATCTTTTTTTATCCCAATACCCAATAAAAAAATTGAAGACAAAGGAAAATTTAATATTGACCAGGTGATTAAAAATAGGGAATATAAAGGAGTGATAGGTTTTATTCTTGTTGAATTGATTTTAATGGTAAAATTCTTTCTATGAAAAAATACATCTTTTTTTCACTTTTGCTGTTTCAAATACTCTTTGTTTCAGGCAAGGGACTTCTTGGAAAATTCTCTTCAACCTTTCATCCAGGCGATACACTCAAATATGAATTTAAATGGAAGTGGGTATTTTTCATTCCTTCAATAAAGGCAGGAGAACTCTCCATAAAATATGTGGGAATGGAAAATTTTAGGGATCAATTTTTGGATAAAGAAATCCAGGTGCTTCACTTCTTAGCCATAGCCAAATCCTCTGGAACACTTCTAAAGGTTGCTGGAATTACAATAAGGGATGAATTTGATATATATGTTAAACCTCAAAATTTTTGCACCATCTTATTTGTACAAAATATTCAGGAAGGAAAGAGGAGAAATCTCATAATAGAAAGATTCTTTTCCTCAAGGAAAAAACTTCTTTACAGAAAATTTAAAATTGTGGATAAAAAATTTTATGTTGCCCAGAGAGAACTATTTATAAAAAACTATCCCCCTATAATTCACGATCCAGCCTCCATTTTTTTCTTTCTCCCAATTTTTTGTAAAAATAACAACAACCTGAAAATACCAATAGATTTCAATGGAAAATTTAGAATATTCAACGTAAAATTTAAGGAAGATGGTTTCAAAAAAACAATTTTTAAAGAGAGTCAAAAAACATGGAAAATAACGGTGAAGAATGTCTTTGGAGGAATAAAAAAGGGACATGGAAGACTCTCAATTTATTTTGTCAAAACACCAGTTATGATTCCAATATTCCTTGACATAAAAGTAAAATACGGAAAAGTCAGGGGATACCTCAAAGAATTTATCAGACATAAAAAATAGAAGAGACATATCCAAAATTTAGTGTCTGGGGAAAGAAGAAAAGGTGCCAGGCAAAATTAAATTAAAATAAATTAAAGGTAAAGGTATTATGAAATTACCTCCACACAATTCCACCATGGGTTTATAGTATAAAAGAAAATAATTAATAATTTAGAATTAGAATTTAGGAATTTAG
>JAMOQF010000207.1 GCA_027064125.1 Acidobacteriota bacterium | reverse complement strand
CAGGCAAGAAATTCCCAAAGGTTAAACAATTAAGTAAAATCTCCCCTTCCTATAAACATTCTAGAGATAAGTATAGACCTGAATTTAATAAAAGAGAAAAATTAAACAGGTAGGAAAAAATGATGAAGGGAAATTGGCATCGCATCGGAAAAAATTGAAAGACCTATTTTTCTAAATCATCTTAATAAATCTTATTTACTGAACACAAAATTTCTTTTAAATAGAAATTTCATTTTTATTTAAAAAACTGTTATAATAAAAGAGATTTAAAAAGTGGTGAAAAATGGAAAGGATAACTGTAAACTGGGTAATAGCTACCGATACTGGAAAAGTAAGAAATAAAAATGAAGATGCAATATCCGTTCTTTCCCTTTCAAATTTAGTAAATATGGAGGAGATCTCAATAACCATTTTTGCCATCTCAGATGGTATTGGAGGTAAAAAAAGGGGTGAGGTAGCAAGTAAAATAGCCGTAAAAACCGTCATTTCCCATCTCTATAAAACTTTAATTAAGAAAAACTTCTCAAATATTCCCGAGGTAATAGATTACTCTGAAGATACCATATCAAACAAATCTCTTTCCATCTTAATAAAAGAAAGTATTGAAGAAGCAGATTATAAAATAAAAAATATAAAAAAAATGAATGAGGAAGAAATTGAAATCGGAGCAACCATCACATGCGGGATTCTGGTAAATGAGGTTTTAACACTTGGATATGTCGGGGACACAAGATGCTATCTCTTTTATGAAGAAAAACTTAAGCAACTCACAAGAGATCATACCGTTGCTTCAGATGTAAAATTCAATTCCCCATTAAAAAATGACAAAAAGTACTCATTGGTACTTACCAGATCCCTTGGAAATAAAAATACTGCAGAACCTGAAATTAAAGTCTCAGTATTGGATAGGGGATGCAAATTGCTATTTTGTACAGATGGACTTTACAAAGAAATAGGAGATGAAAAAATTCTGGAGATACTAAAAAGGGAAGAAAACCTCGAAAAGGCGTCCCATAATCTAATCAAGGAAGCCCTTAAAATGGGTGGTAGCGATAATATATCTTTAATTCTGGTAAAAATTTAAATAGGAGGAGATATGAACAAAAATGACGATCTTAAGCCATTTAAAATAGGTGATATGATGTATAAGCCTAAAAGGGAACCCACCTCAAAAAAGGAAGAACTAAAATTATCCTTTCCATTTTTGGAAAAATTACTTGAAATGGGAGAAGAAGAGGTAAATGCCTTCTTAAAGAGATGCGAAAACACCTGTATAAACCTTGACAACATGTTAAAAAAGGCAAAGGATGAAGATGACACCCTCTATTTTCAATCCATATTAACCGCCTATGGACATTCTCTTTACCTATTCAATCAGTTGCTGGAAGAAAAATTTAAGAGGGCTGAAGAAAAAGAGGAGGAAAAGTAAAATGAGAATAAGAATAAGTGAAGATGAAAAAAGTTTTTTAACAGAATCTGCATTCCTACTCAAGGAAATGGGTAAACTCGAAGAGGCAAAAAACACCTTTAAAGGACTAATAGCCCTATTTCCTGAAAGTGATTTACCATATGTTGGCTATGCGGAAGTTCTTATGGCAGAAAGAAAGTTAAATGAAGCTGAACTTTTTTTAAAAGAAACCCTTGAAAAATTTTCATACTCAGAACTTGTAAATTTCCATCTTGGAGAAATTTCACTTCTCAAAGGAGATGTCGAAAAGGCAAGAGAATTTTTTGAGAAAAAAATATATAAAAATTTAAAAGGAGCAGCACAGGATTACCTTAAATTTATTGAAAACCTCAACAAAAAATGAATGAAAAAGAAGAATTAGTAAAAAAATATATGAAATATGCATCTTCCATAGCCAAAAAGGTAAAACTCATGCTACCTGACTACATTCCCCTTGAAGATTTAATTGGCTGGGCATATCTCGGTTTAGTGGACGCCGCAAATAAATATAAATATGAATATGGGGTATCCTTTAAAACCTATTCCTACTATAGAATTAAAGGAGCAATTTTTGATGGACTCAGAGAATTTGCATGGCTAAAACCATCTCAATATGCAAAATTTAAATTTCAAAAAGAAGTAAACAGTCTACAGGAGGAACTGCTGCTCAAAAAAAAAGGATTAAAAGGCACTCCCCGCACAGAAGAAATTAAAGATATTTTATTTAAAGCAGTGTCAGTTCACTTAATTTCTCTCGATTCAAGTTTCGAAAAAAGTGGATTTGAAGTTAAATCAAAGGACGATCCAGAACTAAATTTTGAAAGGAATGAGGTAAAAAAAATCGTAAATGAATTATTAAAGAATCTCAATGAAGAGGAACTTAAACTCATTAAACTTTATTACTACAAAAATATGAGCATGGATGAAATAGGAAAAATCATGGGGTATTCAAAGGCATGGGTATCAAGAAAACACAGCAAAATCCTTGAAAAACTGAAAAAATCCTGGATGAAAAGGGAGAAAAGATGAAAATTCTCAGCAACAGAAGAGTTGGATTTGTTCTGGGAGAACTTTTGCACAAAAAGATCAATCTTGATAAATTAGATGAAATCTATCCTGAATCTATGGAAATGTTTCTCAAGGAAGAAATTGAAAATAAACTTCAGATGAAAAGAAGCGAAAAGATAAGAGAAATTCTATTGACCCTATCATCTCTTGACCTGGAGGAAAGAATTAAAATATTGGAGGATATTCATCCATCTCATTTTATAGAATTTATTAAAGAGGGAAATCCCTTCTTTTCTGGACTTCTACTTAAATCCCTTGATAAAAGTAAGGGAAGAGAAATTTTTTCCTTTCTTGATAATGAAAGAAAAATGGAAATTGTCTATACAACCAGAGGTAAGAGGGAAAGCCCATTTGTAAAAAGGGCATTTCAAATTTTTTTAATTAAGAAATTGAATATTGGCGGGAAACTAATCCTCAAAAATCTTGAAAAGGGAGAAATAGTTTTTTTAATGAACTGGAAAGAAATTGAAATTTTGATGGAAGAGTTAGGGTTAAAAGAAATAACCATTGCCTGCAAAAATTTAGGTGAAGAAGCACTTTCCGGTCTTCTAAAAAAATTTAACAAGGAAGAAAAGAAAAGGATATTGAAAAAACTTGAAGTCATTGAAACTCCTTCAGAAGGAGTCATACTAAATGCTCGAAAGGAAATACTTGAAATTGTGAAAAACTACTATAGAAAAGGAGAAATTGTAAAAATAATAGGTCTCTACAAGTTAGCCCAGATATTTTTCCCTTACAATAAAGAGCAAATCAATCTTTTATCGCTAAAAATAGCAAAACATCTTGTAGAAATTTTTAATAAAATGATAGATGACTTAATGAAAAATGGAAAAGAACTTAACCTTAATGAGATGAAAGAGGTTGAAAAAACCATAAAATATCTCTCTGAAATGGAAAAAATAAATGGGGATTGGAAATTCTATCTTTAATGACAACAGGAGAAAAAATAAATGAAAATACTAAAAGATGAAAACAAGGTGAGAAAGTATTTTCCCATAAACAATAAGATAGTAAAAAAGGAAATTTTTGAAGCAGTAAAAAAAGCTGAAGAAATAATCAGTGAAGCCCAAAAAAAAGCAGAAGAAATAATCAACGAGGCCCAAAAAAAGGCTGCAGAAATTGAAAAAGAATCCGAGCAAAGGGGTTATGAGGATGGTCTAAAAGAATTAAACCAGGATCTTCTTGAAATTCAGGAAGAAAAAAAGACATTCTTCAATAAAAACAAGGAAGAACTTATAAAACTTTCCCTTAAGATTTCCGAAAAAATAATTGGCAGGGAGATAAAACTTGATAGAAAAACAATTTTAGACATTGTGGAAAATGCCATCAAATCCTCAATTCAGGCTTCATCAATAACAATAAAAATTTCCCCTAAAAATTATGAACTATTAAAAAACAACAAAGAAGATCTAATGAACAGATTGGATGAAATTAAGGAGATAAATATAATATCAGACGAAGCCGTTGATGATGATGGCTGCATTATTGAAAGTGAGATTGGCACTGTAGATGCAAGATTAAAGACACAGTTAAAAATTTTGAGTGAAATCCTACTTGGAAACCAATAAAAATGTTCATAGAAAAATTAAATATAAACTCCAAAAACAAATTATATGAACTTGGTGAAAAATTTCTAATTGGAAGCGGTGATGAATGTAACTTGGTGATAGGTGATATACTGGTTAAAGAAAAACACGCCATTATTGAAGAAAAAGGAGGAAAATACCTTTTAAAACCCATAGCCACAAAAAACCTATTTCTAAATGGTAATGAAATATCAGAAGTAAAGATCTTAAAAGATGGGGATGAAATTGTCGTTGGTTCAACTATTCTCTACTTTCGTGAAAAATTAGACATATCTGAAACCGTAGATATTTTAAGATTCAAAAAAGATAATGGAAAAATTACTTCAAAATCCTTTTCAGAAAAAGAGAAAAAGACAAAACAGATAAAAAAAGAAAAAGATCTCATTGAAAACCTGCCCAAACTTATAGTGGAAATAGGAAGAAAAAAGTATTCAAGACCACTCCTGAAAGATGATGTAATTATCGGTAGTTCAAATAAATGTGATATCATCCTCGAAGAAGATGATATCTCACCAAAACATGCAAAGGTTTTCAGAGAGGGAGGAAATTTTATAATAATTGATCTCGAAAGTGAAATAGGTACTTCAGTAAATGGGAAAAAGATATTTAGAAGAAAACTAAACAGCGGTGATCTCATCCAGATTGGAAATTATAAGTTAAAATTTATAGACCCCAGCCAAAAAAAAGAGGGAAAAAAAGAAAAAAAAGAGAAGTCCACTCTTAAGGGAAAAAAATTTTCTTTAAAACCCTTTATTTTTGTATTTATTGCCATTTTATTTGTATCACTTATATTCCTACTAATTCATTTAAGAAGAGAAAAGTGTAAAAACACCTCAAAGGCAAAGGAAAAGATTCAACTTTTAATAGAAAAAAACCAGTTTGAAAAGGCACTTAATCTATTGGAAAAAATTTCCCCATGCATATCCCAAAGTGAGTATCACTTTTTAATAAATAAAATCAGTATGAAGGAAGGAAATTTTAGAAATTTCCACAAATTTGAAAAAGCCCTAAAAGAAAAACATTATGATCTTGCCTCTGACATTCTCTTTTACAACATAAAAGATGAGAAATTACAAAAAGAGGGAAAAGCACTACTAATATCTTCATATATAGAGGAATCTAAAAAATTTTTCAGGAGTGGAAATCTCTCAAATTTAATTGATACCTGTGAAAAGATTCTCCATATCGAAAAGGACAACCTTTTTGCCCTCAAGATGCTATCCTTTGCAAATTACAGAAGAAAAAACTTCAGGGAAACCCTCTCTATTTCAAAAAAAATATTGGAAAGGGAACCCTTGGATGAAGTAATCAACTATATCTTTTTTTCTTCTCTGTACAATTTAAAAAAATATAATGAGACAGTAAAATATATCGATGAAACACTTCCCCTTTTGAAGAACAAAACCCCCTTCTATTTTCTAAAGGCAAAGGCTTTGATAATGCTTGGCAATTTGAAGAGAGCCAAAAATGTACTGAAAAAAATAGTAAATAGAAAGGATTGTCCACCACTTGCAAGGGAATTATATTCTCAGATCGTGGGTGAAAGTGGTAAAAAATTTGTAAAAGTTGAAGGCAGAGGGATTAATATCAAAGGTACTTTTATTGAAAAAATTTCACCTCCAGTTAAAAATAGTGATAAAAGAATAGTAAATCTCTATATATCAGGTAAGAGCGATGAAATTAAAGAAATTTGCAGCAAATCTTCTTCCCTTAAAAATTGTGGTGAGTTTTTAAAAATCATAAATCTCTATCAAATGGGATTAAAAGCATTTAATGAGGGTAAAATATTTGATTCTGCGCGATTCTGGCTTCAGGTGCTTAAAAGAGAAAGAAAATTAAAACTCCCCCAAAAAAGCGTATATGTTAATTTTATTCTGGATAGAATTTCAAACTTCCTGGTTGAAAGGGCAAAAGAACTCATGGCAACTCAAAACTATAAAAGCGCATACCAACTAATTGAAGATGTTGCCTACTTTAACCCGGAAAACAAAAAGATATTAAATATAAAATCCCGGATAGAGGGAATTGCCTCCAGATTTTACAGAGCCGGTTTTCAATATATGGAAGATGGAAACTACAGTGAGGCAAAGAAAAACTTTGAAGAAGTACTTAAATGTATAACTGAAGATTCACTCTGGTACAAAAAGGCAGCAGAAAAATTGGAGATATTACAATGAAGAAATTAATCTTACTTTTGATTTTGACTTTTCTGACCGGTTTTACATTTCCCAAAGTAAAGGACTATGAAAAAATTGGAGACAAATACCTCATTGAAAAAAACTACAAAAAGGCTGAAAAATACTACAAAAAAGCCATAAAAAAGAAACCGCAAAATGCAAAACTCCATTTTAAATTGGCCCTTGCCTATAAGGAAAGAGGCAAAACAGAAAAATGTCTTAAGGAACTCATAAGATGCACTCAGATAGATCCCAATTTTGAAAAACCATATCTCTATCTTGCCGATTTTTTTTCACTCTCAAAAAAATATGAAAAGGCGGAAAAGGCATACTTAAACCTACTCAGGATAAAGCCCAATTCCCCCAAATATAACTACTTACTTGGAAAACTTCTCTTTCTTGAGCATAAGGATGAAGAATCTCTAAAATATTTTTACAAAGCGGTACAACTTGATCACGGATTTAAAGAGGCATATCCATACTTGAAGGAACTTCTTAAAAGGGAAATACTAAGAAATCCAGACAATCCCGATCCACACCTTAAATTGGGCAATGTATTTTACTTTAACAATGAACTTCAAAAGGCAAAGGTCCAATATGTTATTTACCTTGAGAAAAAGCCCCAATCTGAAAAGGTGTGGTACAAACTTTTAAAAATTTGCAAAGAACTAAAGGAATGCGATTGTACAATAAAAACCTATGAAGCGCTCCTGGAATTTTACCCATCATCTGAAGAAATAACGAAAGACCTCGTAAAGTGGGCCTTAAAATGTGGCAATACACAAAAAGCAATTTTATACCTCAAAAGGGAATATGAGATTAATCCTGAAAATATTGAGGCGCTGAAAAAACTGGGAGACATCTATAGAAAAGAAAAAAACAATGAAAACGCTTACTACTATTACAGACTTTACCTCAAAAAAGCAAGTGATAAAAAAATTGAGAGATGGTGTAAAGATTATGAATTAGTAAAACCTGAAATCTCCTCCATGTTCAGTTCTCTTGAAATTTTCAACACAGGTCTAAAATTCTTTAAAGAAGGAAACTTCCAGAGGGCTCTGGACTACTTTAAAAAAGCAGAAAAAATTTATGAAAAATATCCTCAAATCCACTTTTATAAGGGAAGAACACTTTATGAACTGGGTAAAAAAGAAGATTGCCTCTCTGAATACAAAGAGGCAATTTTACTCGACAAATACAATCCCGAATATTGGTTTTATCTTGGAATTTCACTAAATGAGATCAAAAAATATAAAGATGCAGCAGTCTGTTTTAGAAAGTGTATAGAATTTTCAAATGACCCCAATTCAATGTATTACAAGACCTCTTACAAATTCTTGAAAAAATATATATCTTCAGGCATAATAGATAAAGAACGCTGGAGGATATTTAAATGATCACTTTTATCGTTAGAAACGAAGAAAGCCCTGATTCACCTAAGGAATATTCCTTTGAAAAAAAATTAATTAAGATAGGTAGATTAGATGAAAATGACATAATCCTGAAGGAAAATTACATTTCAAGGCAACATTTCTTGGTTATCTACGATGAAGGCAAATATAAAATTATAGATACAAGCAAAAATGGAACCCTATTAAATGGCGAATTATTAAGTAGAGATCAGGAAAAGATATTGAAGACAGGAGACAATATAAAGATAGGGGATTTTTCAATAAATGTTATAATCAAATAGATAAAGAGATCTGGAGGATATTAAAATGATTACTCTTCTCGTTAGAGATAAGAAGTCTACCGATCAACCCAGGAAATATACCTTTGACCAAAATTTAATAAAACTGGGAAGGTTACGAGATAACGATATAACACTGAGAGAAACAAATGTTTCAAGGCAACATGCCATCATTACATTTGCAAATGGGGAATATAGAATTACAGATACAAGTACAAATGGAACCTTTCTAAATGGAGAATTGATTGGTAAAAAGAACGAAAAGGTTTTGAGGTCAGGAGACAACATTGAAATTGGAAATTTTGTAATAAATGTTGAAATAGAAAGTAATATAAAAAAATTTGAAAAAACATCTGTTTTAATTCAACACAGTTTCTCCGATTCACTATTGGGAAGTGATGTCTCTTTTTTCCCATATATTGAAGTAAAAAGTGGGCTAACATCCGGGGAGAAATATGAATTTATAGAAGAATTTGAAGAAATAATCCTGGGTAGATCCCCTGACTGCGACATACAGATCCCCCACAAAAGTGTATCTAAAAACCATGCCAAAATTGTAAAAAGGGGAAGGGAATTTGAAATTATAGATCTAAACAGTTCAAATGGTACATACGTAAATGGGGTAAAAATAGAAGGCAGCGTAAAATTAAAGGATAGAGATGAAATTATACTTGGCCAAGGTGAAGAAAAAAACAAAATAAAAATCATATTCATAAACTCGGAAGAAAAGGAAGGGGAGAAAAGCAGTGAAGAAGTAGAAGTTCCTCCCAAGGTGAAGGAAAAATCAGAAGAAAAGAGTGAAGCCCCAGAGGAAATGGTTCAAAATGTGCAAGATTCTGAAAAAGTTGAAGAAAAAAGTGAAGGTAAAACAAATATAAACTCAGATATAGAGGTAACCAATCCAAATATAAAAAGAAGTGAACTCCCGATTTTTGAAGAAGAAAAATCACTTAAATTTGGAACACTGGAATATTTACTAATAGGACTGGCAATTTTGCTGGGGATAGTAACCTTAATAATAATAATTTACTCAGTCTTGAGTTGATTTTTTCCACCCACTATAAGTATTATTGAACCCACGATTATTAAAATTCCTGAAAGAAGTATTTTTCCTCCTGTCTCATACCCCAGCAGAAGACCTGTCCCCAGAAAGACAAGAAACGGTTTTATCCTGTTTATAAACGAAACTGTGGATACTTTCAGATATTGAAGGGACTTAAAATAGAGATACATACCCATAAAAGGTCCCACAGTCCCACCGGCCACCAGTAGCAAGAGCGTTTTCCCATCCGGTATGGTAATATTACTTCTTAAAAGAGATTCAATTGCAAAAAATATAAATATTGTATAAATCCTCAATGTGGCAAGATAAATTGGACTTATCTTTTTTCTCTGACTTCTTATTACAGTTGCATTTACTGAATATATAAAAATATCGAAAACTGTAAGAAAAATTAAATACAACTTACCTTCTATATAGGAAAAAGTCAGCAAGAGTACCCCGGAAAGGGTAATAAATCCCCCAACCACTTCCAGAAGAGAAATTTTCTCCTTTAAAAAAATTATTGAAATTATTAAGACAAACAAAGGATTTAAATTTTCTATAAAAGAAATAACAGAGGGGTTCATCCTCTTGACTAAAAAAAAAACAAAAGAGCCGCTCCAAGTTCTGAGGAAAGGATATATGAGTAAAAAAGGATATTGTTTCTCAACTCCTTTATGAGATTTTTAAAAGAGATCCCCCCCTTTCCCATTGAAAGCAAAATAAAGAGGGTTATGTTAAAAGATGCCATTCCAAACCAGAAAAACATGAAAGATGAAATATCAAGCACCCTTAAAATGGACTTGGATAAAATATAAACGGAGGCTCCGCATAAAAGCGACAGGAAAGCCGTCAGGTAGCCAATCCAGATTCCATTTTTTTTGTCCACAATATCACTTACCATAAGAAACTGAAAAATAGTGATTTATATAGCATAAAGCAGATGCAAGGGCATCAAAATTGTCCAATTTTTTATCTGAAAAATTTTCCCCCTTCATCCTTAAAAGATTCAAAACCATTTTCTTTATTTGCATTTTATCGGCCCTGCCATATCCCGTTATGCTCTGTTTCACTTCAAGGGGAGAAAACTCAAAAATGGGGATACCTCTTTCTTCAAGGGAAAGAATTATTACTCCCCTTAAATGTGCTAATTTTAAGGCTGATTTTACATTTTTATGATAGAAAATATCCTCAACGACCCCCACATCCGGTGTGTATTTATCCAGAAGTTTTGTAATTTCAAAATAGATACTTTTTATTTTACCGGGAAAAGTTACCCCATGAGGCATAATATTCCCTGAATCCACATAAAATACCCTACCACTTTCATATTTTATCAATCCATAGCCTGTGGTCTGGGTTCCGGGATCAAGTCCAATAACAAGCAAAATTTAATCCCCAAATTTTTCAAGTTCCTCTGCTGATATGTCAAAGTTGGAGTATACATTTTGAATATCGTCGTGATCCTCAAGGGCAGACATGAGTTTTAAAAGTGATTCTGCATCCTTTCCACTTACCTTCACCGTATTCTGGGGAATCATTGATATTTCAGCAACTTCCAGTTTTATACCAGCATCTTCAAGGTTTTTCTTTACCTCTTCAAAATCCTCAGGGGCACAGAACACTTCAAAATTTTCCCCATCATCCTTTATATCTTCAGCACCGGCATCTATTGCCTTCTCGAAAATCTCTTCTTCCTCCATGTCTCCCTTTGGAATCACAAAATACCCCTTCTTTTCAAACATCCAGGATACACATCCATTTTCACCTAAATTTCCATTGTGTTTACTAAATATGTGCCTTACCTCAGAAACAGTTCTATTTTTATTGTCAGTCAGGGCATGTATCATAATTGCAACCCCACCAGGGCCATACCCTTCATATGTAACTTCCTCATAAACCGTTCCAGGAAGTTCTCCCGTTCCCTTCATTATTGCCCTTTTAATATTGTCATGGGGCATATTTGCAGCCTTTGCAGCGGCTATGGCCGTTCTAAGCCTCGGATTGGAATCGGGGTCACCTCCCCCAATTCTTGCAGCCACAGTAATTTCCTTTATCAATTTGGTAAAGAGTTTACCTCTTTTTGCATCGGCTGCAGCCTTTTTATGCTTAATTGAATGCCATTTTGAATGTCCAGACATAAAACACTCCTTACTTTTTGTCAAAAAAAATGATAGCACAAGAAAAAATAAAAATAAAGTAATTGAAAGTTAAAAAGAGTTAAAGGGAATTTGGAGGAAAGTATGATTTTCATACTATTAAATCCATTTCCTACATTTGATAAATCCAATAACTTATGTAATAATTTTTTGTGAGAAAAAATTATTTCTCAGACAAATTTTAAAATGCCAGAACTGTTTGATAACAAAATTAAAAAAGCAGGAGATTCTTTAAAAGGGGAACTACCCAACTCATCTTTGAGCATATCCGCATCTATTTTTTCCATATATGGTTTTGAATTCTTAAAAAAAGAACTAAAAAAAATTAAAAATATGAGATTTATCTTCACAAACTCCACCTTCATAGAAGAGGAAGAAAAAAACAAGGCAAGAAAAATCTTTATCATAAACAATGTAAAAAAATCCATTGGGGGCACAGAATTTGAAATAACTTTAAAAAACAAACTGACTAACAGTTTTATAGCAAGGGAATGTCAAAAGTGGATAGAAAAAAAGGTAACCTTTAAGGCACTAAAGGGAAATTTAACCATGGACAACATCACAATTCTGGAAAAAGAAGGGGGGAAAATAGTTTATCTTGGAATAGATGAATTTAGCAGTACTGGTTTTGGATATAAAAGAGATAACAATGTCTTAAAACTTATCACAAAAATAAAGGATGGAAATTTTTCAGATGAATGTTTGAAAAAATTTAATCAGGTGTGGGAAAACAGTGAAGTTTTGAAGGAGGTTACTGAAAAGGTTCTGGAATATATTGGAACCCTTTACAGGGAAAACTCCCCAGAATTCATCTATTATCTTATTTTATACCACATATTTAATGAATTTTTAGAAGATATAAATGAAGATGTGCTGGCAAATGAAAGGACTGGCTTTAAAAGTTCCCAGATCTGGAAGAAACTCTTTGATTTTCAAAAAGATGCCGTTCTTGGGATCATAAATAAATTGGAAAAATTTAACGGTTGCATATTAGCAGACTCAGTGGGACTTGGAAAAACCTTTACTGCCCTCGGTGTTATAAAATATTATCAGGAGAGAAACAAAAGTATTCTGGTCTTATGTCCCAAAAAATTGGGAAACAACTGGAATACATTTCTAAGCAATTATCAGGACAATCCATTCATCAAGGATAGATTCAACTATGATGTTTTATTCCATACAGACCTTCTCAGGAAAAGTGGTTATTCAAATGGAATTGATTTAAGCAGAATTAACTGGAGCAACTACGATCTAATCGTAATCGATGAATCACATAACTTTAGAAATAATCCAGCAAGAAGGGATAGAAAGACAAGATATCAAAAACTGCTTGAAGATGTTATAAAAAAAGGAGTAAAAACAAAGGTTCTAATGTTAAGCGCAACTCCTGTCAACAACAGATTTAACGATCTAAAAAATCAACTCGCACTTGCCTATGAGGGAAAAACACATATTGTAGATAGAAAATTGGGAACAAAAAAATCAATAGACATAATTTTAAGAAGGGCACAGGGTATTTTTAACGAATGGATGAGACTACCAGAAGAAAAAAGAACATCTGGAGAACTTCTAAAAAAACTGAGCACACATCTTGATTTCTTTAAACTCCTCGATGCAGTCACCATTGCAAGAAGCAGAAAACACATTGAACAGTACTACGATATGACCAAAATAGGTCAGTTTCCAAGGAGGTTAAGACCAATAAGTTTAAGACCTGCCATCACAGACTTCCCCAATTTTATCACAATAGAAGAAATACACAGACAACTTTCAATTTTAAATATGTGTTTATATTCTCCCTTTAACTACATATTGCCAAGCAAAAGAAAAATCTATGAAGAAAGATATGACAATAAAATAGGTGAAAATGTATATTTAAGGCAAAAAAACAGGGAAGAGAGTTTGAAAACACTAATGAGGATAAACCTGCTGAAGAGACTTGAAAGTTCCATATACTCCTTCAGACTAACATTAAAAAGATTTGTTAATGACATGGAAAGGGTACTTAAAAAAATTGAAAAATTTGAATCACTCAATGGAAAAGAGGAAAATGTGGAAATAGAATTTGAGGATATTGAAGATGAGGAAAATTTTATAATTGGAGAAAAAATAAAAATTAAACTTGAAGACCTAAACACTACGGGATGGGCAAATGATCTGAAGGAAGATTTGTCCATCGCAAAAGAGATTCTTAAGGAGGTGGAAAGGATAAATCCAGAAAGTGATGCAAAACTGAAGGAACTAAAAAAGATTATAGTAAATAAACTAAGAAATCCAATAAATAGGGGCAATAAAAAAATCCTCATATTTACTGCATTTGAAGACACCGCAAACTATCTGTATGAAAATCTAAAGGATTTCAATTTAAATCTGGGGCTTCACACAGCAAAATTAGTTGGTTCAAATAAAAATGAAACCACCCTAAAAATTGTAAAACACTTTAACAACATCTTAACTCACTTCTCCCCCCGATCCAAATCTGTAAAAGTTGAAGAGGAAATTGATATTCTGATTGCCACAGATTGCATAAGTGAAGGACAAAATCTACAGGATTGTGATTATCTTGTAAATTATGACATTCACTGGAATCCCGTAAGAATTATTCAGCGATTTGGAAGAATAGACAGAATAGGCTCTCCAAATGCACAGATTCAAATGGTGAATTTCTGGCCTCAACTATCCCTTGATGAATATATAAATTTAAAGGCAAGGGTGGAAGCAAAAATGCAAATGGTAGATGCCACTGCAACAGGAGAAGAAAATCCCCTCACAAACAAGTCAAGCGATCTGCTTTTTAGAAAAAAGCAACTTGAAAAACTTCAAAATGAGATTGTGGACTTAGAAGATATGGATTCTACAATATCAATAACAGATCTGGGATTAAACGATTTCAGGATGGATCTGGTGGAATATTTGAGAAAAAGAGGTTCCCTTGAAGATACATCAACTGGTCTTCACACGGTCATTCTTGAAGATAAAGGTGTGAAGGTGGAAAAAGGGGTAATTTTTGTTTTAAAGAACATAAATTGTGCAGTAAATTCGGACAACTCAAATCAATTGCATCCATTTTACCTCATTTATATTAAAAATAGTGGAGAGATACTCTATTCACACCTTGAGGCAAAAAAGATTCTGGATCTAATAAGGAGCATAAGTAAAGGAAAAGACAAACCCATAAAGGAAGCATATCAAAACTTCAATAAAGAGACAAAAGATGGAAAGGAGATGAGAAAATACTCAAATCTGCTAAACAGGGCCATAGAATCAATAATAGACATCAAGGAAGAGACAACCATTGACTCCCTTTTTTCAAAAGGTGGAACAATCCTTGATAAAAATGAAATAAGGGGCCTTGAAGATTTTGAACTAATTGCTTTTATAGTTATTGTGGGGAAAGATGAAATTTAAACTTCCCAATTCCGCTCTTGTAAATAAAATTATCCCCAGGAAAAAATTTCTCGAAAAAACAGGTGGCACAAAAATAAAGCAGGATTTTGAAAAAATAGAAAAGATAGTGTGGAGTTATAATCTTTCTCCAAAAACTGTAAATATAAGTGGAACCGAAAAGGTAGAAGAAATACAGATTTTCACCATAATTTTAAAAGTGGAAGAAATACCCAAAAAGGCAATTGAGATTATGGTAAAATTAATTCCATATCCAATCCTCTTTGTAGTTGAATTTGGGGAAAAGAAAATTTTTTCCATTTTTTGTAAAGAAAATCAAAAATTTTATTATTCAGACTGGAACGAAAAAAAATCCTTTGATTTTTTTGGAAACAACCTTGAAGAGGTATATCAAAATCTCGTAATTTCCTTTTTAGAAATAAGAGGGAAAAATTTTGAGGAAAGTTTAAAAATTCAAAGCAGGATCAATACCTTAAGAAGGGAAATAAAATCCCTTGAAAATAAAATAAGAAGGGAAAAACAATTCAAATACAAGGTTGAACTGAACAGAAAACTCATAAATTTAAAAAATGAGTTAAAGAAAATTGAAGGTTCTTAACTGAAAATCCAGAGAGAAGGAACAACTTTTTATCTGGTAAAATTCGGTTTATTTGTATTATAATATTCTGAAAAAACAGTGGAAAAGGGATAAAAATGGAAAAAATGAAACTATCTACCCCAGATTTAACCCAAAAAAACATTGAAAAGTTGTCAAAACTATTTCCCAATGTGGTAAAAGAGGGCAAGGTTGATTTTGAACTCCTGAAACAGATGTTATCTCACCACCTGATAGATGACTGTCGGGAAAGATATGGTTTAAACTGGGTTGGGAAAAAGAAATCCATATTGAGGGCAAATATTCCCATAAAAAAGACATTGAGACCCCTAAAGGAAAAATCAGTTGATTTTGAAAAGACAAAAAATATCTACATTGAAGGAGATAATCTTGAAACACTTAAAATCATTCAGGAAAGTTATCTGGGAAAAATTAAGATGAT
>JAMOQF010000206.1 GCA_027064125.1 Acidobacteriota bacterium | reverse complement strand
AAGATTTATTAGAAGGACGATTTGAATATATTCCTGCTGGTCTTTTATGTGTGGGACATATACGTTTTTTTACAGAAAAGAGTCTTAAAGAAATGTTAAATGAGGCAGGTTTTGCCATTGATCTGTGGCATAAACAGAAGTTTCCACCTTCACCTCAAGGAGAAATTTTTTTAGAAAAAATAAAAAACTTACAACTAGGTGATCTAGATTCATTAACTACTTTTTCATTTAACTTCAGGGCAAGAAAAATTGAATCACGTTAAAAAAGCTTTAGATAGAGCTATTTCTATACTTTATAGTCTTAGATACACAAAATTTGCCATGAGATGAGATTAAAAAAAATAGCTTCCACAGGAGGTCTCACCTTTTTATCCAAGCAAGATCTTTCCCAATTTGTAATGCCTAGCCTATCCCCTGGAAATCTATATAAAATTTTCCATTAGTGGTGTTAATTTCTATCATTTTACTACCTTACTTCTAAAGTAAAAATTTTAGAAGATTTTACAATCCACTTATAATAAAATCTTTCCTCTAAAAATTTTCCCCATTTTTTTTGCATAAATTCAAATTCTTCCTGCATTGGGGCCCTTTTTTTTCTGCTTGTCATGTGAAAGTGAATGGCTTCAGCTTCTCTGCACAAAACCACCCTATAACCATGTGCTCTAGCTTTTACACAAAAATCCACATCATTAAAATTTTCCTTTAACTTTTCTTCAAAACCGTTTAATTTCCAAAACACATCTGTTTTTACAAGCAACGCAGCGCCTGTTACAGCACTTACATTTCTAGTTAAAGAAAACTCTCCCTTTGCTCCAATCTCTTTTATTTCTCTTGCTACATAACAAGGGGATGTTGTAACTCCATTGTGTTGAAGAGAACCACTAGGGAAATACAGGGTTGCTCCAACAACAGGTGCGCCAGTATAAATGGATGTAAAAACCATGGAACCTACAAAATGTTTTTCAGGCAGTATATCGTCATTTAAAAATAACAAATAATCTTCCTTTTTATGTTTAACACCTAAATTATTCATATAAGACCAGTTAAATGCAATTTTTCCAAGATTTATTATTTCTATTTTGTCATGTTGTTTTATTGTTAAGTGAGATATATCTAATTTTTTAGATCCATTTGATACTATTGTTACATAGAGATTTGGATAATTATCTTGATTATATAGTATATTTAAAAGTTGATTAATTCTAAAAATATTTGATGGAGTCAATATAATTGCCCTTACAGAGGGTAAATCTTTTATATTTTTGTAGTTGTAAAATTGTTTTAAAAATCCAGGTCCTTTATTATTTGGAACTAAATGAAATGAGATTTTCCCTACTTTTTCAGAGAGTTTTTTATCAATAACTTCATATAACATATTTTGTGCAGTCTTAATTGCCCATGGCTTTTCCATTGGATGAAGTGCAACAGATCCTTTTATTGCCCTCCAATGATAAAGAACTTTGTTTATGTAGGATACTTTATCATCTGAAATTATATTTGAAATCTCAAATAAAAAATACCAATCCTGTGCACCATTATATTTTTCTTTAAATCCATTTACTTGTTTCCATAAATCTCTATGAATCAAAAGTGGATGATTGATATAATTAAAAGAGTATAATGTATCAGGAGACCATTGAGGTTTATTCTGTATTAAGATACATTTTCCATATTCATCTATAATATCAGATTTTGCATATACTAATTGTTTTCCTTTTAAGGTTTCTAATATCATAGTATCAATTGCAGATGGCACAAATTCATCATCATGATCTGCAAATAATAAAAAAGGTTCCTTTGATTTACTGGCTAAAAAATTATATGCATTGGCTATTCCTAAACTCCATGTTCTATAAAAAAATATTTTATTTTTAAAAGAACTTGACCTGCGTAGTTTATTTACTTCTCTTTTAACTGAATCTGTAATACTTCCATCATCAAGTAAATATATTTTATATGGAAACTCATTCATTTTTAATGAAGTTATCATCTTGCTTAATAGACCTTCTTTTGTATTCTTAGCAGAGATGATTACAGCGCATTTAGGGGGATGTGTTATTTGTATGTATTTTTGCTTTTTTTGTTCTGGACTATCTTTTTTAACAATGGATTTTTCTTTTTGTAATATTTGATTAACTAACATGTAATTTTTATAAAAACTCTCTTTTAATAGCTGATAACTCTCAGAATTGAGATTTAATAAAAATTTTTTTACAGCCTCTGGTTCTTGAGAAAAAAATCCTTTTTTTCTATGATATTCTCTTAAATCTTTTTCAAATATTCTATATTCTGCACTTATGCCTTCCACTCTTAAAAATTTTATACCTTTAAGAGCAAGTTTTACAAGTAATGTCCAATCTTCATAAGCAAAAATATCTTCAGGAAATTTTTCAAATAAAAATAATTCTCTTTTAAAGAGTAGGCTATTTAATGGAAGAAAATTTTCAAAAAATAAGTGAAGGATATCAAATGGATGGTTAAATGTTTTAATATGCTTTACAAACTTTATTTTATTTCCTTCTTTTTTCCAATACGAAAGAACAGTATCACTATATGCTATTTGATATTCAGGATAACTTTGCAATGCACATACAAGTTTTTCTATGTGATCCTGCATTATTAGATCATCTTCATCTAAAAATCCTATGTATTTTCCTGTTGATTCTTTTATACCCTTATTTAAATTTTTCCCCCTATTTTTTTCTCCTTGAACTATTTTTATATCTAGTTTTGAAAAAAATTTTTTTTCTATTTCAAGATGTGCAATATCTCCAAATGTTACTAAAATCACTTCTAAATTGTCATAAGTTTGTTGAGCTAGGCTTAAAAGAGCTTCACATAACATAAAAGACCCACCAGTTCTCACAATCATTGAAACCTTTGGAAAAAGAGGAAAAAAGTCTTCATTTGATCCATTCCAGTCATAGGTGATAATATGGTTCTGGTAGAGATTGTAAAACTTTAGTCTCAAAGGTCTTGGGAATGATAGTTTAAGCGATTTTAAAACTGCCCGTGTAATATGTCTTCTTAAAGGTATTTCCTCAGGATGTGGCAAAAATACAAGCCATGCCCCAGTATCTTTTATTAAACTCGCAAGTTTACAATTTTTTTCTCCTGATAAAAAACAATCAGTTATTGAAGGGAAAAGGTGCCAGTGTAGGTTAAAATTTTTAGGAATGAGTTTTAAAAGAACATTTTTGTCTTGTTGTAAGCCAAAGACTATTCCTCTAGGAGCAACCACTTTTGATTCGCCTTTCTAATTTAAAAAAAGTCTCTTGATTTAAGATGTCAGGAAATATCCCAAATCTCACCATGTTATACCTAATTCCTGTGTCATATTCCTTTGCTTCTTTTTTTAAAATACCTTCAGGTTTAACTCCCCTTTTTTTTAAAAAAGTAAGAAATTTTTTATCATCTTCTCGTATTAAAAAGACTAATTTTTCCAACTTAAAATTTAAAAATGCAACTTTCAAGACAACTAATATGGTTTCAAAAAAAATCCTTTTCCCATCTTCCCACAGGGAAATTGCAATTTCTCCCTTTTTGTGAAAATGATCTATGCCCAAAAGACCAACAAGTCCAATTGGAACTTCATCTTTTTTTCTTATTATAAATGCTTCTAGTTCCACAGGGGGATCTATTTTTCTTCTGTAAGTTAAAAAATTTTTTACTTCTTGCTCTGTTTTAAATAATAGTTCTAAATGGGGACGATAATACTTTAATTTTCTTTTATTTATACACCAGAAATAAAGATAGCTGTCTGAGGGAAGCACCTCTTTTAACAATAGAAACCTTCCCCTATAAACATAATCTTTAGTATGGATATGGGGTATTGCAGTCTTGGACATCTATATTAATGGTAATTAAATCAGATACCTTAGCTGCATCCCAAGAATGATCTCCTTGAGGAAATACCACTGCCTGAAGATATATCTCATCTCCTACCATGGAATTAAGGGCATCAGAAGGAAGATTTAAGGGAATAATAAGACATGCTTTGGAATTTAGTGTGTCTATTGAAAAATTTGATTGAATACCAGGAATAGAAGGAAAGTTTCCTTCTTCAATTATGGAAAAATAGGCAAGTAATTGAATATTTCCAGCTAACCTTAATTTACTTGCACTCATAGATAAATAATTTGGATCATCTTTACTGTCACTTATAGCAATATAAACTTCATCCTTTGGGCTTACTCCGCTCAAAGCTAAATTAATTTGATTAGGGATAGAATAGGTGCAACCATAACCAGGAATATGAATGTTGATTGAACTTCCATAAGTATCTGCTGTGTAGTTTACTGCCTGAGATTGAGATGCAAGGGTAATGTTGAAAGGTTGCGATACGCAATCATATACATCCAATGCACTGGCATTTGGTATTTTTAGCCCTGAAATCAGAGCAATTCCCAATTTCCCTGAAACAAGTAAAGAATAAAATTTTTTTTTCATGTTAAACTCCCTTTTTAGGTAGAGGTCAAGTATTCCATCTGACTACCAGTTATATCAAAATATAGTCAAATTACTACATAATCGGCAGTCAGAGGAATCAACCCTGCTTAAAAGCGAACTACTACTTCCTCTCCCTATGGACTTTGGGAGATACTTGGTAAAGAAAATCAATCACTTTATTGTTTAAAAAATTACAACGCTTTTTAAACACTCTCTTTAAGTCATTAAAAATTCCTTGGGAGCAGTGCTCCTACTCTTAGGATATTCATTCCTTTTAATTTTAAATTTTGACTAGCATTTTTACCTTCTATTGTCAAGTGTAGCTAAAAAGTGATAGTTATACTCACTTTAAGTTGAGTTCAAGATTCATTCATAGACTTTTAACCTGACTTTAACAGTTATAAAGATTAATCAATTATATTAATATGTTACAAATTTAAAAATGAAGAAATTGTACCTATAAATTTTTAGAGGGATAGAAAAAGATATATGATTTTTAAATCGATTGTATTTAGAGGCGAATCTTTTTTGAACATACTCAAGTTTAGCACCGTTTTTCCCGCCATAGACAGAAGGTCACCAGAGAATAGGGACGTCAAATTTATTAGCTTGTTTTGAGATACGAGAGTTAAGTTGGTCAGTGAAAATGCGCATAGCGCCATTAGAGCGTTTAACAAAACCCATAGATTTAAGGAAAGAAGCAACGCCTCCTTACGTAGAAGAGGTCTAAAATGTAACCCCAAAAGATAACACGATCAAAAGATGTGTAGGAAAACTTGATATTTTTTGAAAATTGAGCGATAAAGTTGTTGTTCACAGGTAATTTTCCTCCTTATGGAGTGTGTGCTAATTACCTATTTAGGAAATTACCTGTGAACATTCAATTTTTTTCAGGCAAGCTTATGGGACTTATCAATAACTAAGAAACTCATAACACAAATCAACATGCAGTTTTCAGAACTTTAGTTAGCTAAAGTTATTATATGTGATGTAGAAAGGATAGACATAAATGATAAATTTGACCTTGTAATCTGTGGAGATATAATAGAACATCTCTATAATCCATGGAAAATATTAGATAAAATAAATAAGTGGTTAAAAAAAGATGGGTATTTCATTG
>JAMOQF010000205.1 GCA_027064125.1 Acidobacteriota bacterium | reverse complement strand
GGGGATAATCCTGTGATGGGATATGACAATTTTAGATTTTGGGGAATTTCATCTGGTTCGTGGGCATATGTTCCCCCGAAGCCAAAAATTCCAGATTGGTGTAAGTGTGAGAAAAAAAGAGATGAATTTTATAGAATGTGTGTCAGTGGATGTATGTCGGGATATTATGGAAATGACTTAGGGGGCATATTTATGGTGGTTGGAATTTTATTTCGGGCTTTATTATTTGGAAAGTAGGATATAATTTTGCTGGTTTTGTATCTTGGCTTATTGGTGGTTTTGATTATTTTTTAGATTGGTTTACGGGAAGGGATTTACCTGGGGCATCTGATTTTGCAGGCTGGTGGTATGGGTGTAAAATTTGGTGTAGAGAGATATTAAATGATATTTGTAGGATAAATAGGTGGAAGGATTTTAGATTTAAAAATCATTATTTTGGGTTTAGGATGTTTTAGAAGGAATTTAGGAAGATTATGTTCAAGACAATAAAAGATTATTGGAATATGGGTCTGGGGCGATTTGTAGTTTATCCTTCATTACCTTTTTTGGTGATAATGAATGAGTTACAAAATAAGAAAATAGTCGAAGGAAAACTGATTTTTGCATGGTGGTTGGGATATATTTTTTTAAATGTTTTTTTTGGTTTTATTGAGGCGAGGATATTTAGAAATATTTTTAAAGATTTTGATTATTATAAATTGATAGATAAAAAATTTCGAGATTTGAGTGGATTTGAAGATATAGTATTTATATCTATATGGGGTGCTATTAATGTGAAACTACTCTATTTCTTTTTATATTTTTTTTCTAAGGAAGAAGTGGATTTAATGAAATTTGAAAGCGTTTTTTGGTTGGTATTGGTATTGCTTTCGGTTATAGTAGTGGTAGATGTTTATATGTTTGAGTTTTTTTTCCTAAAGGTGCTAATGGAAGTTTACAATAATAAATATGGAAGTGAAGTTGATCTGAGGAAAAAAATAAATGATATTAAAATAAGAATATATGTTAAGATTTTATTGTTAACCCCTTTATTTTATGTGTTAATTTTAATGAGATATATAAATCCATATTTTTTTCTTATGATGTATGTGTTGATTGTAATATTTGGTTTTTCTATTTATATGATAAGTATTTCTCGTTCTTTGCTTTTAAGTAAAATCAAACTTGAGGATGAAGAAACATGTATGATGGTTATTAATAAAATGGAGGTGATAAAACCACTGTGGGTGCCAGAATCTGTCTGGAGATTTTATGAAAAGGTTTTTGTAAAAGATATAGAGGAACTTTTTAAGAAGAGTTAAAAAAAGTGATATTTGATAGGATTTTTCCGGGACAGTATCATGATTCAGAAACTGGGGTTTACTATAATTTTCACAGATACTACATGCCAGAAGTTGGGAGATATCTCAGGGAGGATGAGGTAAAGAGTGATTACATATACGCAGATAACAACACATGTTTTTATTTTGATAGTCTGGGGTTATTGAGTTATGGTTATGTGGGTAAGTATTTTTATCAATGGGGATGGTTAGAAAATAAATCAGGACTTTGTTGTTTTTATATGGGAAAATGGGGTAAAAAGAAGTGTCCCTATGAATGTCCAGAAGGTTTTAAACCAAATTGGATTCAATCATGTTTTTGTCCTGGAGATAAATACCCTGGATGGAAAGTTGATAATTTTTTAAATAGGCCTAATCATCCTCCTGTGTATACACCACCTTCTGCTTTTTATGCTACTGATGGGGAGTGTGCAACCAATAATTGTGAGTTAATAGATGGTCCACGTGGAAATAAAAAAGGTTGTGATTTTATTTCATGTTCAGTATGTATAAATAGGGAAACAAAAGAAATAATTGTTAAAGACTGTTTTAAATGGGGATACAGGCCTGGTGGGATATTTTTTCCACCGGAAAAGGTAAATTTTAATAGGTCTTTCTGGATAAGAAATTACGGTAATTATAGGTGGAGAGAGAAGTTATGAAATATAGGTTTTTAATTTTTTGGATGTTAATGTTTTTTAGTTTTTTAAACTATATTATTGGGGATAGCAGGTCAATTTTAATAGAGTGTACGTGTTATCGCCGAGGTTGTTTAAGTCCCATGTTGATTAAAGAATCTAAAGGGTATGATTTTAAGTATTTAAAGAAAGATGTAAAAGGTGTTTTAAAAGGATCGTTGTGTTGCTATCTGTTTTGTACTCCCACATTTCCATGGAATCCCAGAAGGAAAAGGACCTGCTCTCTTTTTGAAGTGGATGTTAAAAAGGAAATTTTTGATGAAATATTGTTTTTGTGTAAATGGTTGGTTTCAATTTTTCCAGATGTGGAATATTCGAAAGGGTCTGTTAAATATTTTTCACGAAAATTAGAAGATGGAACTTTTTGTGGTATTTATATTACATTGGAGGAGGATGGTGCTTTAAAGCAGGCAATTTTAAAAGGTGATAGAGGAGTTTCCTTTTTAACTTATTTAAGTAAGTATTTTCATAAGATTGAAGAGATAGTGAAAAGGGAGAAAAATAAGTCATACGGGATCCCAGATTTCAGGTGGTATATTTATAATTTTTATGAAGAAGCCGCTGTTTACGGTTTTACAATAGAGGGCTATTCAAAGGGTTTGCGATATTTATATTGTCCAATGTCCATAAGTGAAAATGTAATATGTTTTTTGAGAGATTATGGTGTGGAATATAAGTCATTAAAAACAGCTTTTTTTTGGGATAAATATGGTGTGAAAGAAAAGGATGTTAAAGAAGTCAGATTTAGTGAAAAAGAGGAAGAAAAAATAAGCGATATTTTATTGAAATTAAGAAGAAAATATAAAAAGGATAGATTTTTTTTAGGATGGAGGGCTTTTGTTCTGAGTAGAAAATCTTTAGATTTAAAAGGCAGATTGTTGCTTTCTATAATTACAAATAGAGGAGTTGAGTACTATTTGTTAAAGAGGAAATCTCTAAGTGAGTTATTAGATATTATGTCAGATAAAATAAAAAAGTAAAAAGAACATTTTAAAAAAGTACCAGGCAGAAGATTTTTTCCTGAAATGATAAATTTTCCTTAATTCTTAATTAGTGCCAGGGGTTAAATAAATTAAAGATTTTTTTTGTGTAATTTTCCTCTTGTTTTTACTTTTCTTGACAAAGTTAAAAATTATTTTTAAACTTTACTTTTTAAAGTTAGATGTGATTAACACTATTGAATTACAATTAATGGAGGTTGTGATATGGATAAAAAATATACCTATGTTATAGTTGGTGGGGGACCTGCTTCAAGAATTTTAAATAGATATTTGAGACTTTATGTGCCTTCGGCCACTACCATTTTGCTTAGAGATGAGGAAAGAATTGTAAATCACTGCGGTACACCATATATTGTAGAGGGGATAATTCCCTGGAAAAAGGGGTTAATTAAAGAGGAAATAGTAACCAATTTTGATACAGAAATAATTGTTGATAAAGTTATTGGAGGAGATCCTGAAAAAAAATATGTTTTAACAGAAAGTGGGAAAAGATTCTATTATGAAAAATTGATCTTTGCTACGGGGACAGACCAGGTAATTCCACCCATTAAAGGAAGTGACCTTGAGGGAATTTTAAAAGTTAGAAAGACAAAGGATTTGCTGGTTTCCATAGATTTTTTAAACTCTGTGAAGGATGTTGTTGTACTTGGAGGTGGATATATTGGAGTTGAATTTGCCCAGAGTTTAAAAAACATGGGTAAAAATGTCACCATTGTTGAACTTTTACCCCACATTTTTGGAAATAATTATGATGAAAAATTTACAGAAAAATTGGAAGAGGAAATAGAAAATCTTGGAATAAATTTGATAACTGGAAAGAAGGCAGTTGAATTTACAGGTAAAGGAAGGGTTGAAGGGGTATTGCTTGATGATGGAAGTATAATAAAAGCAGATGCAGTGCTCTCTGCAGTTGGAGTTAAACCAAATATAGAATATGCAGATTCCTTTGGACTGGAATATAATAGAAATGGTTTGATAGTTGATGAGTTTTTTAGGACCAACGTAAAAGATATATATGCCATTGGGGATTGTATAGATACCATAAGTTTTATTACAAAAAAGTCAGTACCGGGCAAGTTAGGGAGTAATGCTGGAATGATGGCAAGGATTTTAGGGCTACAGCAGGCAGGATTGGATATAAAATATGAAGGAGTTATCAATGTAGTGGTTACTAAAGTGGGTAATTTGTATTTTGGTGCAGCAGGGCTAACAGAGAAAAATTGTGATTCTTTTGGAATAGAGTATGAAAAAGCTGAGGCCACATCCACCACAATTTATGCAAATATGCCCCACGTTAAAGATGTTTATGTTAAAATTTTGTATGAAAAGGGGAGTTTAAAGATTATTGGAGGTGAATTGTTGGGGTATACAAATATCGCGGGATTTGTTGAAGTTTTAGGGGAGATGATTAGACATGGTGAAAATATTTTTGATGTTGTTACCATGCACTATTCTTCCCATCCTGAAATGACTCCCAAGACTTCTCATCCCTATTTTGCCTTTTGTTCTGAAAAGATTTTAAAAAAAATAATAGAAGATAGGAGGTAATGCCATGGTTTTGTGGATTTTGTTAACTGCAATAGTTGTGGCTATTCTTGTTGCATGGATTTTTGTGGCAGTTATGAAGGCCAAAATGGTCGTTGCAATTAAGAGTAAATATAATTTTGAGGACACCTGTAAGAAACTTGAAGAGGTTGTGCCCAAGGGAGAAGGTTGGGGCTTTCCAATACCGGCCTGGGAGTTTTATCAGTCTCAGTTAAAGAAAAATTTAACCTATGACAACATTAAGAATTGTAAGATATATTTTGTTTGTAAATCGGTATACGCCAATAAAGTTGTAAGAGATAATCCGAAATGGGCAGGAATCATGCCCTGTTCGTGGGCTATTTATGAAATGTCAAATGGGGATACCTATGTGGCAAAAATGAATATTTCCCTTATGTCTATGATGTTTTCAGGTGTGCTTGGAAAGGTTATGAAAAACGTTGCCAAGGAAGAGGAAGCATTTATTGAGGCAATAAGGGAATAAATTAATTTTGGGGAAGTTTTTCACTTCTTCCCCTTTATTATTCCAAATCAGAAGTTATTATTAGGTGGTTAAAAATTTTTTATGTCCAGTAAATAGGATTTATTAAGATAACTTAAAAAAAGGTTTTTCAATATTTTTCAGTATTGCCTGACACTTTTTCACAAGTTATTTGTTCCCAACTTCATTTAAAAGCCATCTAAAATAAGGTTTATGGAAGATAAAAAGAATTTTTCTTAAATCATTTGGTTCTTCCAGAAAAATTTTTAACTCTTTGCCAATTTCAGGTTTATTCTTTTTCTTGCCCCCATAAATGCCACCTAAATTCTTTCTTGCCTGAGACATTTCTAAAATTTAGGTCTGTCCCCTTTTCCTTCCTGAATACTTCCTACCTAAATACCTTCCTAAAAACTTATAGGCTTATAGGATAAAAAAGAGATTTTCTTTAATCATTGGTTTTTGCTAAAAGATTTTACTTTTGCCAAAATTAAGTTTTTTCTCTTATTTGCCTGCCCTAAAAGCCATTTAAAAATTTACGAAAAT
>JAMOQF010000204.1 GCA_027064125.1 Acidobacteriota bacterium | reverse complement strand
TTTTACCCTGAAAATCCTCATTCACCGAAATTCCCAGATATTCCAATATAGTTGGTAAAACATCAACATGATGAACAATTTTATTAATCTCTTTCCTTTCAAAGCCGGGGATTTTAATAATCAATGGTACTCTTATTAGTTCTTCATAAGGAGTTTTATTATGCCCAAAGGCAATAACTCGATCTTTAATCAGTGGATGATAATCCCTTTCACCAAGAAACTCTCCATGGTCAGAAGTGAAAATTATTATGGAATCCTTAAAATATTTAAAAATCTCACCCAAAAAACTGTCAAGATATCTTACTTCACCTTCATACACATCATTTAAAAATTCAATTTCTTTTCTGGACAGACTATTAAAATTTCTCTTAAAATGCTTATATTTTAAGGGAAATTCTAATTTATCAATCAAATCCCTATATTTTTCCCTTAACTCCTCTGATAATCTCAAATTAAAGGGAGCATGACAGTCCATATAGTGCAAATAGTAAAATGATGGAAAATCTTTCTCCTTAAAAATATTTGAAAAGAAAAGTTCATTAATCCTTTTTGCATCAACCTTTTTTTCATATATCCTTTTTTTAAATCCCCTTGTTACCTGAAAAAAATCTCTAAGCCATGGATTTGCCACAACACTTAAGGTTTCAAAACCATTATTTTTTAAAATTTCGGCTAACGTCAAAAATGAAGGAGCAAGAACATCTGAAGTCAACATACCACTTTCATCAGGGACCACTTCCTTAAGTAAATGCACATCTGGTAAATAAGAAGTAAAAAGCGACGCCACCGCCGGGAAAGTCCATGTGGAAGAAGAATAACATCTTTTAAATAAAATACCTTCTGATGCCAATTTATCTATATTTGGAGTAAGCCCTTTTTTATTTCCATAACAACCCAACTTATCACATCTCAATGCATCTGCTACAATCAATACAACTGTTGGATATCCCATTAATTTTCTCTCCTATACAAAAATACTCCCCTTATAAGGGAATATATGTACAAAAAAGGTCCCACAAATGACCCCATAAGTTCATATAAAAGGGGAGTCACAGGATAACATTTCTTAAAAAATGCCTTTTTCAAAATATTTAATCCCTGTGAAAATATATTATACCTTAAAAAATAAAGAGCACTTAAAAGTTTGCCCTCCTTTAAAAACCATCTCATATAAAATGCACCAGAACTTATACCATAGTTGAATAAAATTTTCTTTAAATCCCCATAGGTACTTCTATGCTCATGCCATACAATAGCATCTGGATTGTATACAATCCTTTTTCCAGATTTTAAAATCCTGAAGAAAATATCAACCTCTTCACCAGCCCTTGAAGGAGTTCCAGGAGAAAGTGCCTCATCAAAAAGTCCCACTTCATCAAATGCCCTTTTTCTGATCGCCATATTAGCTCCTGTACCAATTTTTGCAGAATTAAAAAAATTAAAGGGATAGCAATATTCCTGCTTTAAAAACCCTCTTCTCAGTCCACCCATGGAAAAATCTTCATGATGTCCCTCAAAAAGATGTTCTGCCCTGTTCTTGATTTCCTTAGGAAAAACGGTACCCACAACACAGAAAACATCATTATCATAAAAACTTTCCAGCAACCTTTTTACCCAATTTTTATCCACCACTGCATCATCATCTGTAAAGAACAAAACATCTGCATCAGAATTTTTTACACCTTTATTTAACGCATAACTCTTTCCGGGCTTATTAACTCTTATGTAATTTACCCCAAACTCACTGCAAACCCTTTTAACCCCATCACCCTTTGAAAAACTATCTATAACCGTTATTTTAAAATCTCTTAAACCCTTAACATCACAATTTTTAAGGGAAGTCAACAAATTCTTCAATACATCATCTCTGTCACGAGTGGCTACAATAACCTCACATTTATAATCATATACATCTTTTTTAGATTTATCCCCCAAAAGGGAATCCCCAAAAATTTTTCCATCAAGAACCAACTCTCCTACTTTCTGTAAAAAAAGTGTGGAATCATATAACAATAATTCATCAACCAACAATTCATGGGAAATCCATCCTTTATAACTGTAAAATGGAATAAAGGACATGGGAGAACCTCTTAACTTATAAAAGACATTTGCCACTTCACCCTCGACCTTAAATAAATCTTTAAACTCCATAAGTTCATGATAAATTAAAGTATGTGAAATATCCTCCTTAAAAAATCTTTTCTTTTTCTCATTTTTCCTTAAAAATAGCGTAAAAAATAAAAGAGGGAGTAAAAAAAAGAGATAAAGTAATTTCATTGAATTTTCAAAAAACAGAATTCTTTTTTCCCAGGAAAAACTCTTAAGAAACTGTAAAAAAGTTCCAATGTATACTAAAAAGAGATTGTTTAATTTTTTAGAAATGGAAAGAACTTTAAAAGTTTGAGTCATAATTTTCAAAGGATAGAAAAGAGGAAAATGATAGAATGAGTGTCTATTAAATATAACTGATTCCCTGCATGAATATAATCCTTTTTTTCCATTTAAGAAAGCATACTTAATTCCAAATACCAGACTTCTTAAAAAGCCATCCCAGTTCTTTCCGACAACATTAGATTCAGATAAAAGTTCATAAACTGAAGTTCCACTTACAAAAAAGGCAAAATTCCCTGAAATTGAATAATCTTCAACAATTCTTGAGTTTACCAGGATGTCCTCAAAGGAAACTTCATATTCACCATAGTAAAAATTCTTCTTAGATTTTCCCCTTTCAAAAAATTTAGAAGTTATAACCCCACCTATAGAAGAGGAAAAAAAAGGAAAGAAAAATGAGTATTCATCGCCTTTTAAAAGATCCTTGACTCTCTCTAAATTAATTTCAATCTGCGGAAATTCACCTTTTTTACTACCCAGCATGAAAAAATTGGATTCCGGGGCATGGAGTTTTAAAAATCTAAAAATTTCATGCAGATCAAAATTTTTAAACTTCACATATGTAAATCTTCCCTTTTCTTCCTTCTGATATCCTTTCTTATTTCCCAGGGAAAACACAAAAATTTTTTCAAATTCCTCAAAAAATGGGATTTTTGATAACTCCATCTCCTTCTCTGTAAAAAAGGCAAGAGCCAATCCCTTTTTACCATTTGTTTTCACATTTTCAGATAGTTTATATAGAAAAACCTTTGAAAAATCCCTGTTATTAAAATCATCAAATGGCAACCTGGAGTCCGCCAAAAAAGTATTTCTTCTCAAAAAAATATCTCCCAGAAAAACATCCTTTATTTTAAAAACATTTTCTGAAAAGGATGGGAAATTCTCCCCTTTATTTAAATACACAACATCTTTGTACAACTCATCCCCAAATAAGTGAAATAGCAATTTAAGAAAATATTTTTTTAAAAATTTCGTTCTCAAATAAATAACCCCGGGAAGATTATCTTTTACTTTTACAAAATCCTGGGCAATAACTGACTGGTCAAATTTATACACAACTTTTATATGGCCATTCAAGACATCTTCAACGGGATTTAAAGAAAGATTCTTAATGTTGAAAACTATACTCTGTATTCTTCCTAACACTTAAAAAATATTATAGAACCACTTCAAAAAAGTCAAGAAGATATAAAATTTGAAAAAACTGACTTTTTCCTGTAAAATTTATTGCTATTTTATTATTTTTAGGGGAAATCATATGAAATCAAGATGGATATCCTTTATCATAGCGATATTTTCTCTTACCCTTTTATTTGCTCAAAATGAAAGTAAAAAGGGAATAACGGTAAAGGTTTTATTTACCACAGGGGCAGAAGAAAATATTGCCCCAGGTGTTGAAGTAAGACTTTATTCACCAAAAATGAAACTGATCACAACTGGTATAACAGAAGATAATGGGGAATTCACATTTTCCAAAATCGCAAAGGGGGAATATATTTTAGAACCAATACTTGAAGGATTCACAGGAGAAAAAAAGAAAATAACTTACAAAGGAACACCTATAAATGTGACCTTACACCTTTATCTTTCTGAAAGTGCAACTGTAACAGTTGAGGCAAACACTGAAAAAGAAGAGGCGGAAAAGCCCTCCATGCCACAGACAATAAAAGAAAAGGTTTTAAAAACAGCTCCCCTTGTAAATGAAAAGTTTCAGGATGCCCTTCCTCTTTTGCCGGGGGTTATCAGGGGGCCAGATGGTTTACTCAATTTAAATGGTGCAAGGGAAAGCCAGAGTGGGCTCCTTGTAAACAGTGTAAATGTTACAGATCCAGTTACAGGGCAGTATGCCATGGAACTACCTATTGAAGCAATAGAAAGTGTTAAAGTTTACTCAAGCCCATATTTAGCAGAATTCGGGAAATTTACAGGCGCTGTAACTTCAATTCAGACAAGACAGGGTACAAACAAGTGGAAGGTGTTATTTACAAACTTCATCCCGAGGCTCAGAAAGAGATTGGGGAAAATAATGGGTATCGAATCTGCAACCCCAAGATTTGCTCTTGCTGGACCCATTATCAAAGATAAATTGTGGATATCTCAAAATCTCGAATATAGATTTATAAGAACAAAGGTAACCTCTCTTCCTGAACTTCACAACGAAACAGTTTTAGAGACATTCGACTCATTTTCAAGAATAGATCTGGATATTAACAGCATGAACCAATTTTCCACAGTTTTTTCCATCTACCCTCAAAATATAAGATATGTAAAATTAAACACTTTTAGGCCTGAGGAGGCATCACCAAACTACAAGCAAAGGGGATACTTTTTAGCATTTAATGAAAAATCCATACTAAACTTGAATTCTCTGCTTGATACAACCTTTAGTATAAAAGACTATGATGCCCACATCTGGGGAAACTCCACTAAAACTCAAACAATCAGTCCCGAAGGCTGGAGAGGAGGATTTTTTGATAAACAGGATAGATTCAGTAAAAGATATGAGTTTGCCCAAAACTTTACCTTTCAGCCAAAGAAATGGCACGGGGTTCACAATCCGAAAATTGGATACATAATAACTCACTCAAGTTTTGATGGTACCGATATTAACAAGGATGTTCTCATATTAAGGGAAGATGGAACCATCTACCAGAAAATTAGTTTTTCGGGAGATCCATACCTATCTCAGGGAATTACAGAATTTACAGCGTACGCTGAAGATAAATGGCAAATAAACTCGAGACTTTCAATAGATTATGGTATCAGATTTGACAGAGACGATGTGGCTTCCAAAAACAGGTTTGCTCCGAGACTTGGATATTCAATTTTACCCTTTAAAGATACAAAAACGGTGATAAGAGGTGGCTTTGGTATATTTTTTGATAAAATTCCTCTAAATGCAGCGGTATTTCCCCAATATCAAAGGATGGCACTTACTACATTTGACAGGAATGGAAATATTTTAAATGGTCCCATTGAATACCAGAATGTCCTGGCAGACATTGAAAACCCCTACTCATACACCTGGAATGTGCAATTTGACAGACAACTTACAAAAAATTTGCTCTTCAGAATTGGATATCTTCAGAGGAATCAAAAGGATAACCTCATACTAAATATGGTAAATTTAGATAACAAACCTACACTTTTACTCAGCAACAACGGAAGTTCATACTACAAAGAACTCCTTTTAATGTTAAAATTGACCTTT
>JAMOQF010000203.1 GCA_027064125.1 Acidobacteriota bacterium | reverse complement strand
GCCTCAACCCCCAGCGCCATAAGTGCAGGAAAGGTAACTCCAGAAAAAACTCCAAACATCAAACTTATTAAAAGTAGTTCATTAAAACTTTTTGCCCATGGAACAATAAACAAAAATACAGTAGCCACCAACATTCCATTTACCAGAATTTTCTTTCTGTTAAATTTATCAGCCAATTTCCCTCCAAAATACTGGATAAGGGCAGCGGAAAAAATATTAGCAGAAACTAAAATCCCCAATTTGGATGTGGACATTCCGAGATTTTTGACAAAAATAGGTAGGAAGGTAATAAATCCACCCCTTCCAACAGCATTTGCAAATCTAAAGATAAAGATTCCCTTTAAAGTTTTGTCCTTAAAAATATTTTTAAATGAAATTCCCTTCTTTCCAGCCTTTCTTTTCGGTTCCCTCAACTTAATGGAAACAAGTAAAAAGGGTATAAATGTAAAAATTCCCATTGTGTAGAAGACCCAGCTCATTCCAAAATATTGATTTATAATTCCTCCCATAAAAGGGCCAATCCCCATTCCCAGAAAAAAAGCCATTGTAAAGATTCCCATATTTTTCCCCTCTTCTCCCTGTGGGGCCATATCTCCTATTATTGCAAGGGATATGGGAACCACCATTGCAGAGGCTATTCCCTGAATAACTCTCGCTATGGTTAACTGAAAAATGGTCTCTGAAATAACATAAAATATTGAACTAACAGAAAATAAGAACAATCCAGAAGCGACAAACTTCTTTCTACCAAATTTATCTGAAAGCCTTCCAACTATTGGCATGAAAATTGTTCGGGCAAAGGAAAAGGAGGAAAAAATAACCCCAATCCATATCCCCTTTGCTCCCAGGAATTCTGCATATATTGGTAAAAGGGGAATTATAACCCCCATCCCTATCATGGTTGATAAAACGGCTAAAAATAAAACTTTGAAGGTGAATTTCAAACCACCCTCCTGAATTTAAAGAAGTATATAATATATAAAATTTTTCAAATTTTGTATAATGTTATATATTAATTTCAGGGAGGAATTGATGCCCCAGGAAAAATCTTTTAAAAAGAAATTTTATACAATAGAGGGGATTGAAAAAAATTTTACTAACCTAAGAATCTTTTTACTGGCTATATTTTATGTAGATCTCTTTGACTTTCACTCAAATATAAAGATATCAAAGAAATTTTTTATATCCACTCCACTTATAGAAGTGGATTCAGATATCACATGGACAAATGACATGTTTACAATTGAGGATCCAAAAAAAATAAAAAAGATCAATGAAGAAAAAGAGGAAACTTTAAAATCTTTACTACCCAAATTTTACGTTGAAAAATTTGATACATTTGAAGATATCTTATACAGTTCCATTATAAAATTTTTTAGAATAAAACTTTATAAAAATAGAAAGACCTCCCTTTTTTCTGAATTTGGAGAAGATATAAATTCCTTCAAAAAAAGATGCTATAAAATGGCAAAAGAAAACTATGAAGAAGAGATTAAAAATTTGAGAAGGGTAAGTGAAATAAAGTTTGAACATTTGAAGGAAAAATTTGACAGAAAAGAATATATAAATGAATTTGAAAGGGAAAAGGTAAAAGATTCTTTTTTTGAGGCAAGAAAATATCTTGAAAAAATTTTCCTTTCACCTGAAGAAAAGATAAAAGGGATAATCCCTCTTTCAAATGAAGCATCACAAGATCTAACACAACTTATAGAATCCATAACTAAAAAATTAAGGGAGATAATTGAAGAAATTACCCGCAGTTCTGAAGATATTGAACCCTATTATATTAGTCTTTCACCAAAAAATATTTCTGATTTCAAAGTAGAAATTCTTTTAAAATAAAAAAGGGGAAACCCCTTCTGGATTTCCCCTCATACATTTTCTCTTATAGATACACTCAATATTAGTTATTATTGTAAAGAGGTATCACACAACTTATGGCAACCTTTCCACTAAATTTAATATTTCCAGCTGTTTCCATTTCAACCTGATATATTCCCTGATCTGGAAATTTTACAGAAATTGTCTCAGTATATGTAAGGGTCTGTCCAGGATTTATGGTTGTATTTTCTGCCGCCTGGGTAAAGAATCTACCATTTGCCCAATCATATATTACTTCTCCATTTTGATCATAAACCTTTATGTCATACTTCTGTCCATTTAATCTATTTATATTTATTGCAGTACCAGTGTTATTGGTTATAGAAATCTTAACTTTTATATCTGCATAGTTTCCTGGTCCCTGTTCTGCCCCCCTTGATCTATAGTGAAGTGTGTAGTTAAATTTATTTGTAGATACTTTCACTTCAAGGCTGCCATTTCCACTCTCAACATCTCCACCATTATTTTCATCCACACCATAAACATGACCATTTACAACTGCCCTTTTTAATTCAATACTTTTGACCAATCCATTTATATCTTTCCTGACTTCTTTTACAAGTCCAACTCCCTCAATAAAATACTGCTTCAAGATTGTACCAACAGGTGCATCATCTGGAACATCATAAGTTATCCTTACAGGATTTGAAAAAGTTCCAGCAGGAACCGTTATTGTTCCACTCAAAAAGGATATGGTTGCAGTTGCTCCATAGTAAAAGTTCTCCCCATCCAAATAAATGGTCCAACTATTTCCATCACCTGCTGAAAAGTTATATAAAAGAGAAGGGCCATAAGAGGTATAAAATCCAACATTACCTATTTCATCCTCAGTTAACCAAATCTCTTCACCAAGAAAATTACTATTTTTATAATAGGTCCATCCCCCCGCTGTTGCTGATGTCACTATTTGATTATCAACATGTCCCACAACATTCCTCACCATATCAAAAATATCATAGTGATACTCATTTCCCACACTTAAAGGTAAATAATTTGCAGCTGCCATAAAAGAACCTAAAAAGACAACCAAAAGAATTGAAAGAAAAACTTTTTTCAACATATCCTTTCCTCCAAGATATCAAATTTGAAACCAATGTTTAGCAACTATCGTGCCAATTTCTTACCTTTATTTTTCCGATATCTATGGCAAAATCTTAAGAAAAAAGAACTTCTTTTTTACTTTTTTGTAAAAAATGCATCTTTTTGTTGCATACATCTATGACATTCTAACCCTTTAAACACAATAATTTTTAAAGGAAATTTTATAAAGCAAAAAGAATAGCAACTTTATGTTGCATGTATTTTGCTTTTTTAATACATCAAAAATCCAATTCCATCAATAACAAAAATTTTTTATGCAACAAAAAATTGCAGAAAGAAAAAGATACCCCCTCAGAAATTTTTATGTTATAAAGTAGATATGGCAAAAATAATCCTCTCCGTTAAAAAAGAAATAAATTTTAAAAAACTCACATCCCAAATTAAAGAATTTGACCTTCTGGAATTGAGAATAGACCAATATCCCTTTTCCAACGAAGAAATAATTAATTTGATAAAAAACTTAAACAAAAAGATAATATTAAAACTTCCCTCTGATGAAAATTTAATAAACAAATATGAAATTCATTTCTCTGATGAAAAAATATTAATAGACCTTGATCTTCCATTCTTTGAAAAAATAAGATGCTTGAAAAAATTACCCCTTAAAAGATTAATAATTTCCCACCACAATTTTTACTCATCCCATGATCTTCTGAAAAAAACATATGAGATTAAAAAATATAAAGATTCTTTTTTAAAAATAATAGGAACATATAATTCTGAAAAAGATCTGGAAGCAATTGAAAACATATACCAACTTGTTAAAAATAAAAAAAGGACCATCTCCTTCTTGATGGGGGATAACATAGGCACTTTTACCAGATTTTACTCAATTAAACTGGGAAATCCATTTTTTTACACGCATTTTGAAGACGCTACCGCTCCAGGACAAATATCGTTAGATGAAATAAAGAAAAATAGATATGATCCCAGAAAAATAAACTCAAAAACAGATTTCTACTCTTTAATTGGATCCCCCATAAAACATTCACTATCACCACCAATACATAATTTTATTTTTGAACTACTTTCAAAAAACAGATTCTACACAAAAATTGAGATGGAAGATCTCCACAAAGAAACATTTTCACTTATCAAAAAGTACTTTAAAGGAATTAGTATAACCTCGCCCCTAAAGACAAAATGTCTGAAATTTATAGATAAAAACAAAAATGCCTTTGAAAGTATAAACACAATTAAATTTTTTAATGGTCTATCATATGGATATAATACAGATATCCTTGGATTTAAAAAAGCCCTGTTGAAACTTTTAAAGGGTGAAAAAATAAAAGAGGCACTTGTAATAGGAACTGGAGGAAGCGCCAAAGCCATAATCAGAGCACTTAAAGAATTAAATATAAAGATCAAAATATATGGAAGAAATAGGGAAAAAGTAAAATGGCTATCAGAAGAATACAATGTGGGAATTGCTACAAAAAATGGAAAATATGATTACCAACTCATCATAAACTGTACCACCGCAGGTTCCACATCCCAGATGGATGAAATTCCCCTTCCAGAAGAAATGATTTCGGGAAAATATCTATTTGACCTCATTTACTCCCCGCCAAAAACTAAACTGATGAGAATTTCCGAAAGAAAAAGCTTAAAAACCACCAATGGCTTGAATATGCTTATCTATCAAGCCATCGAACAAGAAAAAATCTGGGGTCTTAACATCGAAAATGATGAAGAAATGTTTCAGAATGTAAAGAAAACTATATTAAATCATCTGAATTATTTAGAATAAAGAAAAGTAAATTGATTACTTTTTAAAATAAAATTATAAATTATTAGCAAAAAGGGGGATAAAAGAAAGAGGAGGTTTTATGTTTTTAAAAAAATTTTTCAAGATTACCCTTTTCACTTTACTTAGGAGTTAAAAAATTTTCCGTTTAGGAAATAAGATTTATTAAAATAAACTAAGAAAAAGAGACCTTTTCAATTTTTTCAATTTCAATTCTATCTGATGCCAATTTCTATTCATCACTTTTTTTTTGCTAAAAACTTGTTTCTTAATATCATTTCTTAATATTAAATTCAGGTCTGTTTCTGATCCTTACCTAAATGCCCTTGAAGGTCTACAAAAGGAAAAAAGATGTTTCGTTTAAATTATTAATTTTTTCAAGAGGATTCTATTCCTGACAGAATCTAATTTTTTTTATTTGCCTGCCTTAAATGTCTCCTAAAGCCTATAGAAAGAAAAGGGATGTTCATTTAAATTTTTGATTAACTTATTTTTTACAAATTTTTTCTCCTTACCTGTTTCCTTAAGTATTTCCCTTTAATTTGCATATAAAGGACCGGCAAATTGCTATTAAAATAATCAAAATGAGTTTCTTTAAAAAATAAAATCATGGTAAACTTTTTTTTAAGATAATTTAAGATAATCAGAAAAAACTCTTATGTATTTTGAAGAAAGTGGAAAGGGTGAAGTTCTCCTATTGATTCATGGTTTAAGTGCCAATAAAACCATGTTTTATCACCAGGTAAATATATTTAAAAAATATTATAGGTGTATATTAATCGATTTACCAGGTTTTGGAAATTCTAAAAAAGAAAAAATACCAGAGGAGATCCCCCAGATTTCAAATAAGATTTTTTCTCTTCTCAAATCACTTAATGTTAAAAAGACTTACATTCTTGGATATTCCTTAGGTGGCACCATTGCTTTAAATATGCTAAAATTAAATTCCAATATGGTGGAAAAAGTTATTGCTTCAAATACTTTATATAATTGGAATGGAAATCTAACTCGGAGAATATTTTTTAAAATCTTTAAAGTAAGCCTATCCTCCAGTATCTTAAGGGAAAATTTAAGAAGACTTTATGGAAAAATTGAATATAAAACATTAAAAAAAAGAGAACTTGAAAAAATGATAGAAATGTTTAATGATGCCCCCATAGAATCAATAAAAAAATATATACAAATTCTGGAAAAGTTTAATGACCATTCCACTTTTCCACAGGCAGAAAAAATATTGTTTATAGCAGGTAAAAAAGATAAAATAGCTCCTGAAAGGGAGATGTTTAAATTACATAAAAAAAATTCTGGTTCAAAATTTGCTTTTCTTGAAAAAGGAGACCATGCAATGTGCGTTTCCTTCTGGAAGGAATACAACAAAATAATTTTAGACTTTTTAAGGCAATAAAATGAAGAAGTTACTTCTACTAATTCTAATAGTTTTAATAGCTGCTATTCCCTTTTACCTTCTCAATAAAAAGGGATTTATTTCCTTTCCCACAAAAAAGAAATTTTTTTTAAAACATGAAGATACCCCTGGAGTAAATAATATAAAAGATGAAGCAAATGGAAAATATCTATCTAAAATAGCCACAAAAGGAAAAGGAAGTGCCAACTTCATCCAGAAAGGAATCAAGTTAGATTTTGAACTTAAATATTTAAATCCCTCTTCTGCGGTACCAGATTTTTTCGTGGTAACCATTTACAATAAAGGGAAGAGAGATATTAAAAATTTATGGATAAAATTATCAGTAAAAGAAAAAACGAAAGGTGAAACCAAAGAGATTTCTAAAACATACCAGTTAATTCTCTATGACCACTTTAAACCCGGGGAAAAGAGAAAGTGCATCCTTAATTGGAAGGAATTTCCACCCAACTGGGAAAAAACAAGTTTTAAAATTATCATAACAAAAATTGAATATAACGACTAAATCAGGGAAAATAAAATGAGAAAAAAAGTAAAATTTTATCAGCCACCAGACATTTCAGATTTAAAAGATCTACTTTTAAAAAGCAGGGAAAAATATGGAGAAAAGGCTGCTTTGATGTATAAGAAAGGCAAAAAGTGGTATTCCATTAGCTATAATGAACTCTTTTATAAGACCTTTTCACTGGGATGTTTTCTTGAAAGCATTGGAATGAAAAAGGGAACAAAGGTAGCCATAATGTCTGAAAATAGACCTGAGTGGGCAATAACCTATCTGGCGGTTGCCTGTGGGAATGGAATAAATGTTCCCATAGATAAAGAATTAAAAAGTCAGGAAATGTTTCACATCTTATACACAACTGAGGCGGAAATTTTTGTGGGCTCTCAAAAGTACATGGAAATGTTGTTGGAATTTAAAGATCAACTTCCAAAATTAAAAACCTTAATAAATATGGATTTAAATGGTGATAAAAAAATATTCCTATTTGATAATGTTGTTAATGAGGGAAGCAAATTATTTGAAAAAAATAAAAGTAAATACCCAACTATCAAAGTAGATCCTGAATTACCCCTTTCAATAATATTTACATCAGGTACCACAGGATCATCAAAAGGGGTTATTTTAACACAAAAAAACATCGTAGAAGATATAAAGGGAATTACTCAAATGATAAAGGTAGAATCACATTATACACTTCTAAGTGTCCTGCCCCTTCATCACACCTACGAATGTACAGGCGGATTTCTTATGCCACTTGCCTGCGGATGTACAATAGCCTATGCTGAAAGTTTAAAAAAGATACCAGATAATTTAAAAGAGGTTAAGCCCCATGCAATGCTTGCAGTACCACTCTTACTCGAAGCTGTGTACAAAAAAGTTATGAAGAAAATTGAGGAAAAGGGTTCTAAAAAATTTAAAATTGCAAAGGGAATTGCTGCAATATCTGAAGTCTTTTTTAAGAAAAATATCAGAAAAAAAATTTTTAAGCCCATACATGAAGGTTTTGGAGGGAATCTAAAATACCTGGTAAGTGGAGGAGCCGCAATAGATCCTGAAGTGTCAAAGGGATTTAGAGACCTCGGAATACTTGTTTTACAAGGATATGGTCTCACGGAAACTTCCCCGGTAATAGCCTTAAACAAAGATGATTTTTACAAATATGATTCAGCAGGTCTACCTCTACCCCAGGTTGAAATAAAAATAATCGATGGGGAAATATGTGTAAAGGGACCTGTAGTAATGAAGGGCTACTACAACAACCCAGAGGCAACTGCAGAAGTTATTAAAAATGGTTGGTTTCATACTGGAGATCTGGGTTTTTTTGACAAAGATGGTTTTTTATACATAAATGGAAGGAAAAAATCCATGATAGTGACTGCCAATGGGAAAAATATTTATCCGGAAGAAATTGAGGCACATCTCAATAAAAGTCCATTTATTTTGGAGTCAATTGTATGGGAAGGCCCTGAAGCTACAAAATACTGTGAAGAGGTTCACGCAATAATAGTTCCTGACGTGGAATATTTTGACCAATATCTAAGTAAACAGGGAAAACAGATGACAGAAGAAATTGTGGAAAAGATCCTGGACCATGAGGTAAAGAAGGCCTGTTCCAAACTTGCAAGTTATAAAAGGGTTAAAAAATTTACAATCCACTGGAATGAATTTGAAAAAACCACAACTAAAAAAATTAAAAGATATCTCTACACTTCAAAAATAAGGTCCATTTCCAGTCAGAGTTCTAAATGAAGATATATGGTAGAATCTGGAAACTAATTAAACCCCATACTCCGATAATTATTGTCTCAACTGTAATTCTTTCTCTGGTGGGACTAATTGAAGGTTTAATCATGCTTATGATTAAACCCATCTTTGACAATGTATTGCAGAAAAATGTAAACACACCTCCTCCCTCCAAATTTAAATTCCTCTACGACATCTTTCACCTGTATGGAGATAAAATCCTTATAAATATCGCCCTTGCCCTATTAATATTGACTCTTATTAAAAGCATAGGAAATTTTAGTTCCAACTACCTAATCATTAGAACAGGCCAAAAAATAATCAGGGATCTCAGATTTAAAATCTACAGCCATCTGCTTAATCAATCTGTACTTTTTTTTCACAACAGGTCCTCAGGAGAAATAATATCAAATGTTGTAAATGATGTAGATAAACTCCAGAATGCCTTCTCAAGAACAATTGCCGACTTTATCAGGCAATTCTTTTCATTTGTTGCACTTTTAATGGTAATCTTCTATATAGATCCGCTTTTATCAACTCTCTCTTTAGTGATAGTCCCAACAGTTGCTCTTCTTACAAACTATTTGGGGAAAAAGGTAAAAAAGCATACCGCAAAATCTCAAGAAATACTTGGGAAAATCACATCCATTCTACAGGAAACAATTATTGGAAACAGAATTATAAAAATATTTTCCATGGAAAGATTTGAAAGAAATAAATTCAAAAAAATACTCTCAAACTTCTATCACGTTAACATGAAAAATGGATTCATAAGTTCAATAAATCCTCCCATAATGGAAATTCTGGCCATATTGATATTTGTTCCCTTTTTAATTTACGCCCACTTTCAAATTAATAAAGGATATCTGAGCATAGGAACATTCACCGCCTTTTTCGCATCACTACTTAGAATGTACGATCCTGTGAGAAAAATTTCAAGAATGCACATAGATTTTCAACAGGCCGTAGCGTGTTCTGAAAGAATTTTTAATCTACTTGATACAAAAATAGAAGTAAAAGAACCGGAAAATGCTTTTGAGCTTCCAAAATTTTCAAAAAACATCACATTTGAAAATGTCTCTTTTAAATATGGGGAAAATGAGACATGGTCTCTAAAAAATATAAATATAGAAATCAAAAAAGGGGAAAAAATTGGAATTGTGGGAAGCAGTGGAAGTGGAAAAACCACTCTTGTAAACTTAATTCCACGATTTTTTGATCCCACAGAGGGATGTGTAAAAATTGATGGAATAGATATAAAGGGGGTAAAAATTAAATCTCTAAGAGGACAAATCAGTATGGTAACTCAGGAAACTTTTCTGTTTAAAGATAGCATAAAAAACAACATTAGATATGGTAAATGGGATGCCACCGATGAGGAGATAAAACTTGCCGCACAAAAGGCTTTCGCCCATGAATTCATAGAAAAATTAAAAGATAAATATGATACAGTTATTGGGGAAAGGGGAGAAACGCTTTCTGGCGGAGAAAAGCAGAGAATCGCAATTGCAAGGGCAATATTAAAAAACGCCCCTATTTTAATCCTGGATGAAGCCACCTCATCTTTAGATTCCGAATCTGAAAAAAAAGTGCAACTTGCCCTAAACAATTTAATGAAAGACAAAACTGCAATTGTTATTGCCCACAGACTTTCAACAATAAAAAGTTCAGACAGGATATTAATACTTGACAGAGGAGAAATAAAAGGAGAAGGCAGGCATGAAAAGTTAATTAGGGAAAACCATATTTACAAAAAACTATACAAAATTCAATTTGAACACAAAGGAGAAGAAAATCATGATTAATTCAATGACTGGTTATTCTTCAATAAATGAAACAATAAATGGATATGAAGTAAAAATTGAACTGAGAAGTATTAATAGTAGATTTTTAGATATACATATAAAATCGGGACAATTAAATTTTTTACAAGAAAAAAAGATAAGAGATTTAATAAAAAAGTATTTAAAAAGGGGGAGAATTGATCTTAAATTTTCAATAAAAAGAGAAAGTGAAGAAGAAATACCCATAAATAAAAGCGTAGTTGAAAATTACATAAAATCCCTCAATAAAATATCTCAGGAGAAAAAAATAAAACCTATAGAAAAGATATCAGAACTTTTGGCCTTACCAGGAATATTTAAATATGAAGAAGATGAAAATCAAATAAAGGAAATATTTGAAGAGTCTTTAAAACTCTTAGAAGACTCCATTCTAAATTTAATGGAGATGAGAAAAGAAGAAGGGAAAAATTTATCCTTCTTCATTATGGAGAAGATAAAATTCATAGAAGAAAAACTCTCATTTATTGAAGAAAAGAGTTCAGAAATATTTAATACTCAATTTCAAAAAGTAAGAGAACGCCTGGAAAAAATAATTTCCACAAAAAACATGGATGAAAAGATAATTCTTGAAATATCAGCCATTGCAGCAGATAGATTTGATATTTCAGAAGAGATAGATAGATTAAAAAGCCATCTGTACCAATTTAAAATAGGTTTAAAAAATGAAGAAAATGAGCCCATAGGGAAAAAACTTGACTTTCTGATTCAAGAAATGAATAGGGAAATAAACACCATACTTTCTAAAACAGATCTAAAGGAAATAAAAAGACTGGGAATTGAAATTAAGGCAGAACTTGAAAAAATTAGGGAGCAGGTGCAGAATATAGAATAAATTCACTTTAAGATGTGCGAATAAGGTGATATCATTACTTTTATAAAATTAAAAAAAATGAGGTGAACAAATGAAGGACTCCATAAAAAAATATTTTAGAGAAAATTACAAAAAGATAGAAGAAGAAATTGTAAATTTAACCTGTGAAATGGTCAGAGAAAAAACAATAAACGTCATTTCCGAAAAATTACCTGAATTTCCCTTTCTGAAATTTAGAGGAGAAGAATACAGAGTGGGAAATATTGTGAAAAGGGAACTCGAAAAATATAAAATCCCTTATGAAGAATACAGTAGAATGGAAGGAAGGCCTAATATAATTGGAAAAATAGGAAAAGACGAATCAGGGAAAAGACTCTTAATGGCAGCCCACATGGATGTTGTACCAGCAGGTGATGGCTGGGATACAGATCCCTTTGATCCAGTTATAAAAGATGGATTTATATATGGAAGGGGTGTTTTAGATGATAAAGGTCCCCTTGCCTCCATTCTTGTAGCAGGAAAAATTCTAAAAGAAGTTTTAGGTGATAATGCACTATCTGGAGAATTTCAAATTGCAGCCCTTTCTGACGAAGAGGCAGAGGATCCTGACGGTATTGACTATGGTGTTAAATTTTTAGTTGAAGAAAACTTAATAAATGCCACATTCTCCATAATTCCAGATATTGGTGAAAATATGAAAAGAATAGATATCGCTGAAAAGGGTAGAGCAGTTTTTAAAATAACTGCCATAGGAAAACAGGCACACGGATCAACTCCTGAAAGAGGGATAAATGCTATCTATAAAATGGCTCATCTCATAAATGAAATAGAAAAACTCAAATTTAAATATGAAGTAAGTCCAACCCTGGGACATCCAACATTAAATTTAGGAGAAATTCATGGTGGTGCTGCTCCAAATATCGTTCCTGGAGATTGTTATATCTATATAGATATAAGAAGCGTCCCCGGAATGACAAAGGAATACGTTTTTAACACCTTAAAATCCCTCACCCAAAAAGTGGATGGAAAATTTGAAGTGGAACTTTTAAGCTGGAATGAACCCCATGAAATTTCTCCCGACAACGACCTTGTAAAAGCCATACAAATCAATGGAAAAGATGTACTGGGATTTGAACCAGAACCTTTTGGTATGGGCGGTGGAACCTTTGCAAAAACATTAAATCTTGCAGGTATTACCTCCGTGGGATGGGGACCCGGTGATGATGAGGCATATCATGTCGCCAATGAATATGTAGAAATTAAACAATTGGTGGATTTTTCACTTATGACATGTCTAATAGCCATTGATTTATTAACTTAAATTAATTTCAAGGAATATTTTATGAATAACATAGCAATCTTTGATCTTGATGGCACTTTATTAAATTCCATTGGTGATCTCGTACTTGCCGCAAACAACACAAGAGAAAAATTTGGACTACCCCCTCTCCCTCAAGAAACAATCAAGTCCTTCGTGGGAGATGGGGTGGTCAAATTTGTAGAAAGACTCTTTAATTCACAACAGATAGAAGAAGAACTTAAAACCTTTAAAGAAGAATACATCTTACACATTGCAGATACGACAAAGCCCTATGAGGGTATAATGGAAGTTATCCTGAATATTAAAAGCAGAAATTTTGTAGTGGGGATACTATCCAACAAAAGTTCAAATTTGACAAATTTAGTTTTGGAAATGTTAAATATATATTTTTTCTTCGACTTTGTATATGGTGGGGATAATTTTCCAGAAAAAAAACCTTCTCCAATACCAATTTTAAAAATTTTAGAAGAATTTGACGGAAATAGAGGAACATCATTCATGATAGGAGACAGTTGCAACGATATTTTAGCTGGGAAAAATGCCGGTGTAAAAACCATTGGAGTTACATATGGTTTTTCACCAAGAAACTATATAAATGAGTGTAAACCAGATTTTGTGGCAAATACTCCCCTGGAAATAGAGAAATACATTATTTCAGATTAAAAACTTTCTTATAGGCATCCACTAAATTGGGAACAGAATGCTCCCAGCTTAGAAAATTTTCAAACCTCTCCCTTCCAAATTTCCCCATTTTTTCCCTCAAAGCCCCATCATCTAACAACCTAACTATAAGTTTTGCAAAATCCTCAACACTATTCTCTCTGGCATACAAGGCCGCATCCTTTGCACTGAAACTATTTTCCTTCAAATCAAAGGCAACTATTGGTTTTCCAAAATACATATACTCCATTATTTTATTCATTGTGGATCTATCAGACCAATCATTTTTGGGATCTGGATCTACACACAGATCACATGAAGAAAGATATTTAGAAAGTTCATCGTCTGAAATTCTTCCCGTAAAGAACATGTTTTTAATTCCCTTCTCCTTAGCATATTTAACCATATTGGGTTGTTCAGGTCCACCACCAATCATTACAAAAAGAACATCATCCCTTTCAAATTTATTTTCTATTAAATATGCAGCATCTATAAGCAACTCAACTCCATCCTGTTTACACATTTCTCCAAGATAACACACCATAAATCTTTTCCCCTGCTTTAACTTTTTTGATGGTTCATGGATCTTAAATCTTTTTGTATCAGGGCCGCTTCTGACAATAAAAATTCTATCTTCCTCAACCCCACCCCTTTTAATGGCAATCTCCCTATGAGAATTATTGGTGGTAATTACCACATCAGCAGTTTTAAATGTAAGTTTCTCAAGTAAAATTAAAGCTTTATAAAAGATATCTCCCTTCTTTTTCCCCATCTTAGCAAGATATAACTCCGGGGAGAGATCGTGATGATCAAAAATAAATTTCTTACCAAAAACCTTAAAAAAAATTCCTATTAAAAAAAATGTCTCAGGGGGATTGCAGGCATGTATTACATCAAATCCCACTTTAAAAAAAACCTTCCAGGTTAAGAAAAAGGTCATCCACCAGCAGTAAAAAAATTCCCAGAAAAAGGGGAAAAAGCCCTCTTTGGCCTCATATGGCTTATATCTAAAAACATTAATTCCATCAATTACTATTTCCTTCTCTAAATATTTCTTTTTGCCTTTCGGAGATATGACACTTACAGTCGCCCCATATTTTTTTAAAGTTAAAGCCTCCATCCACACCCTTCTGTCAAAGGGTACAGGCAAATTTTCAACAATTATCAAAACTTTTTTCCCCTTAAAAGGTAGTTCCTTCATTCTATATATCCCAGATCTCTTAATCTTTTTTTATATATCTCATCCTGAGCGGAAGTTTCCACCATCCCAACTGGATAAATTTCACTAAAATAATTCATGGGATTCAGCAAATCCCCATCAACTCCCCTCTCAAAAATATTTAAAATAAAGTTATTTTCAAACTCCCCACTAACTGGAATACCCCCCACAATGTTTATCAAAGGAGTAACATCAAGTGTAGTAATCGGGTTTAAAAGGCCCACCATCCTCATTCCTGAAAAAAGAGGTAAAAGTTTTCCCAATCTACACTCAAGCGACGGAAAATTAATCAGTATTGAAAGGGGACCATCCATCAAAAGCGGAAGTAAAAAACCTCTTCTCAATCCCTTACCCTTAACAACAAAAACACCCTGAGGATCGTGGTTCCCCGAAGCCATTTCAACAAATTTTAAATAAGTATCGAGAGACAACTTTTTCCCATTAAACTCCACACTTTTCCCCGATGGGAAACGGGTCAAAAAAGAGTGATACAACCTGATATATGTAAAATCTCCATCTAAAATTAACTCAACTTTTGAAAATATCTTTAAAGTCTCAAAAATAAAAACCAACTTTTCCCCATTTTTCTTTCCCCCTTTAAATCCAATATCAATGTGAGAATTCCATATTGTGTTATCTAAAATATTGACATCTTCAATTTCAAGATCTTTTATCAATTTAGCTATGTCAAAACTGTAAAGAGGATTATTCCTGGGACGGGAGCCATGATCTGAAAGGAGTATAACATTATATTTATCAAGATCAATCACCTCAGAAAAAATGGAATCCACCATCTGGTATGTTTCAAAAATTACATTCTTGTATTTATCCACATCACCTCTATCAAAATGCCACATTTCAGGAGAAAACCTTTTGCTCTCATAAAACTGATAAAATTTGTGCATTAAATCATCTGTAAGATTTGTGTAAAGGGCTAAAATTTCAATATTTTCTTCCTCCATCTTTTCAAGGGAAATCTTTAAAGCCCTTTTCAGAATTTCAACATCCCTATCCCTCTCACATAACCAGCGCTCTTCAAGTTTATCTTCTTCGCATTTTTTCTTTTCAATTTCAACTAAGGACTTAAATTCATCCTTCATATCTTCCGGATAAAAGTTATTATCATCGTCAAAACCATCAAATCTTCCCACCATGAATCCATCTATTATATAGGCAGGATAGTTCATCATCCAGTTTAGCACAGCACTTCTCTTACCCATTTCATTTGCCATAAGCCAGAAAGGGGGCTGTCTTATGTCATGGGACTTAAAAAGTTCCATCCCTGATGGATTTGTGGGATTAATAAATCCAGAGATCCCATGTTTTTTTTCACTAACTCCTGTTGCAATGGTACTCCAGATTATTGGTGACATTCTCCTACCAAATGTATCAAGAGGCATTGAAAATCCGTCTTTAACAAGTTTATCAAAAAATTTAAGTTTTCCTCTTTTTAAAAGTGGGGTTAAAAATCTCCAATCCGCTGCATCTACTCCCAAAACAAGAAGCGGAACAGAAGAAGTAGTGGATTTCTTTAACTTTCTTATAACAAAATTTTTCCTGTAATAACAATATTGAAAAATAAAGATTAATAATCCAGATAATAGAAAGAAATAATGGAAAAAAGGTAAACTTTTTAATCCCAGTCTTATAACAACTCCGCCAAGGTAAAAAAGCCCCACCTCTAAAAGAAACAATAAAACAAAAACCTGTGGTAAAAATCTCTTAAAAAGTATTATCCTAATTGGGATACCTGTTGGCAATGAACTTATAAGAAAATAGGAAACAAAGACCAAAAGAATAGAAATTGCAAGAGGTTGTAAAGTTAAAAAAATACTTTTAGAAAGGTGAAAAAGAATAAGGGAAATTCCCCCCATAAAAAAGGAAAAAAAGATAAAGGTAAAAAGGAGCCTTACAACCTTTACACTGAAATTTATGGGATATTTAAAATTTCTTTCACCTCTTTTTAAAGAAAAAATCAAAATAATAATAGAAGATAAAACTCCAGTAAAAAAGATATATTCATTAACCTCTAAAAGTAGAAAAAGTAGAAAAATAAAAGAAAGAATGAAAAAATATGGTAAAGTTTTTTTGTCCATTTATTCCTCGCATAAAAACTCAAAATTATCAACAATTTCCTTTCCATCCCATATTTCATCAACTATTTCAAAGGAGAATTTATCCACTTTGCTGTAAAACTTTTCCGAAAACAAACTCATCTTCCCATTTTCACCTTTTAAGACATTTAAACTTCCACTTTTATTTGAAAATAGTACACCAAAATTTTTCCTTTTCAACAGAAAAAATTCCTCCTTTCTTAAAACATCCCAGGAGGGGTGGAAATTGTAATATCTAAAACACTTCACTTTCCCATTAATTCCCTTCACACTGTTTCTGATCTGAATTTTATTCTTGCTAAAGATTAAATGCCTCATTATCTTTACTTTTTTATCAAGGGAAACTGAAAAATCTATCTCAATTTTATCCCCCAAAAATTTAACTTCTGATATTTCCCCTTTTTCAGGCAATTTTTTCCAACCAAAAAAGGATCTCATTTTATAAAAATTTCCATCAATTAAAAACACATTGTGAGCTGAAACACCTCTAAAATAACCCCTCAATTTGGGATCACATCTATAACAATAGGTTCCACTGTCCACTAAAAAGGGAAACTCTTTGAAAAAAATGATAAAAGAACCATTATCAGCATGGGAATGAACATAGAAGGGGGGAAGTTCTACCTCCCCACATTTCAAAATCAAAAAAAAGTCATTGAATAAACTATCCATGTAATACCCACTTTTCAAAGGAAGTAAAACTTTTTCAAGATCCTCAAAATATTTTGAATACAAATATCTTAAAAACAAATACCTTCCCCAAAGGGTAAAAGGAGGAGAAACTATATTTCCATCATCATTATCCCCAATGGAGATATTGTGCTTTAATGAAAAATAATTTTCTAAAAAATTAAACGCCTTCTTTACATTTTCCAAAAACTTTTCATCCGGCTTATCTTTAAAGAATAAATATAAAAACAACCACTCCAGAACCTGAATTTGATATGAAGTGCCTTCAAGATAAATTCCAAAGGGAGAGAATTGCCTGAAAAATTCTCTTTCTATTAACCTGGATATTTTCTCAGCCCTTTTATCATTACTAATTACTCTATAATAAGAATAGAGAGCGCACAATTCTCCCATATAGTGATTGTTTTTTGATCCAAAAAGAGATAGATTTTTCTCAATGGACATTCCAAGAAGTGTTAAATAGTTATAATATTTTTTTCTCTTATTCTCTTTTAGCTCTGAAATAAATATGGAAAATCTGACAAACCAGATGGATGCCTCAAGCCCATCTCGCCATATAAATCCATTTGGAAAAATATATTTTTTAACCTTTTCATTTAAAAAGGATTCCATTTCCCTCTCATCAACCTCCCCCTGCAGAAATTTCAGATAAAAGAAATCTCCCCTTTCAATTTCCTTTATCCTTCTTATCTTGGATAAATCTTTCCATCTTATGATATTCAAAAATATCTTTTCCCTTAGAAAATCTGGATATTCTTCTTTATCTATTTTAACTTTTTTTTCAAAGGAAGAATATTTTCCAAATTCCTTTAAAAAACTTTGGAGTTCAAAAAATAATTTAAGATCAAACTTCTTCTCTCTAATCAATCCAAATTTTTTCTGAAAGATAAAAAAAATAAAGGAGATATCCTGAAAAATTTTGTGCAAAATGGTAAATATTCTCAAAATCATTTAATCAATCTTTCATAGTAAGAAATTAACTTTTCTCCAACAATACCGATATCAAATACTTTTTTAACCAATGCAAAATTTTTTTCCCCCATATATCTCCTTTTTTCTGCATCTTTTATTAAAATTTTCAATTTCTCAAACAACTCCCTTTCATCACCTGGTTTGACAAAAAGGCAATTTTCGCCATCTTTCAAATAATCTTCTATCCCATAAATGGGAGTTGTAATTATGGGAAGTTTTGAAGCCATGGCCTCTAAAATGGAAATTGCAAAACCCTCCCTATATGAAGGAAGGACATAAATATCAGATGTTAAAAATTCCCTCAACTTATCATCTCCAGAAACCCATCCTTTAAATTCAAAAATATCAGATAATCCTTTCTCTTCAGTTATTTTTCTAACCTTATCCACTTCTCCATCACCACAAATGGAAAAAACAATTTTTCTTTTAATCTCCTCTGGAAGTAAAGATGCAGAATCCAAAAGAACATATATTCCTTTTCTCTTTTCCACCATCCCCATATATAAAATCTTAACCTTTTTAGAATCTCTTTGAAAATTAACTTCAAATCTACCGACATCTATAGGATTTTCAAGTACAAAAAACTTTCCTTCTATCCCAAGGAGTTCCTCCAACTTTCTCTTCCAGACCCCGGTCAAAACAAAAACACATTTAACCCTCGAAAACATAAAATCTGCCAACTTCTTTGCCAACTTGTTTCTTTTCAAAAAAATCTCAAAATCTGATCCATGAAGGTGAAAAAAAATATTACTTACCCCAAAAAACTTTAAAAGAGAAAAGAGAATAAACTTTCTGAAAAAACTACCCCGTGCAGAAAGGTGTATGTGATATACATCAAATTTTTCCCTCAAAAGGGTAAAAAATAAACTAAAAAAACCTTCAACAAACTTAAAGATTCTCCCAGCAAGAGTTCCCTTTTTATATGTGGAAATATATTTGAATTTAACACCTCTTTTCTCTAAAAAATCTAAAAGTAAACCGGCAACAACAGATATCCCAGCATATTTTCTGGGAACAGGGCCTATCATTAAAACTTTAAACTTTAAATTTTCTTTTCTCATCATGACTATACCTAAAAATTATTCCCACAGCCCCAAAAAAGAAAAGAGAAATGATTATGGTATTTACAGAATATGAAACTAACATTATAAACAATAGACTCACCATTTCCAGAAATATTCCAAGATTTAAGGCTGAAATAAGTTTATCCTTTTTTAAAAAAAATATGTAATTATCATATCCCTTCAAAAGGATATACATATAAAAAGAAAAAAATGTTAAAAATCCGAGTATTCCAATTTCGCTGTATACCACGGGCATAAACATATCCATTGTATTTAGATATCTAAAGGGACCAACATAAAGGGCATATTTTTTTTCCACCACACTTGGAAATATTTTAGTTATTGGACTTCCAAATCTTCCGGGCCCCACCCCAAACAGTAAATGATCTCTTAAAACTTTAAAGGAGGTAAAAAAGGCATGTGCCCTAAAATAAAAGCCTTCTCCCATAAAATCCTTTTCAAATCTCACAAAAAAATCTAAAAATTTTTCAAGAAAAAGGGATAAATTTACCATCAAAGGAATTGCAACTGAAAAAATGAGAAAATAAAAAACCTTCTTAGAACGGGTCAAAAGTGAAAAGAGAACAATTGTTATAAAAACTCCAACCACAGCCTGGCGGGAAAAGGAAAAAAATATAACAAAAAGTACAATTAGTAGATAGAAAAAATATTTTTTCTCCTTAAAAAAATAAAAGAAAGAAATCAAAAAATTAAAACCTATAAGTTCAAAATTTGCCATCTTATTGCTGTGATCTAAAATAGTAGAAATTCTTGGAAAAGCAAAATAATCCTTTTTAGGAGCAAAATCTCTACTTGTAAATAAAAATGGAATTTTATATTCAAAAAATCTGAGTCCCAGGTATTCTATTATCCCCAACAAAGCTATTCCAACGGTTGTAAAAATTATAAAACGGCTAAATTTCTCAATATCACTCCTGTCATATGTAAAACCAGAAAAAAACAAAGGATATACAAATTGTTTTCCAAGGGATATTACCCCAAGTAAAAATACCACCCAGTAATATCCATTTATTAAAAAGGAACACATGGAAATAAATATAAAAAAGAGAAAAAAAACAAGGAAAAAACTGTTTATTTTTATCTTTTTATGATGGATAAAGAGCAAAAGTAAAAATATAAAAAGTATCAGAAAAATGTTTCCGGATCTGTAGAAAAAGTTGTTTCTAAAAAAAAAGAACCACAGAGGGGTTTTTAACAACAGGAAAACTATTGAAAAAAAGTAAAGGTAGATTATAAAAGAAGATAATCTAATTTTTCTCATCTATAAATCCGACTTATTCTTCCTTTTCAAAAAATCAACTAAAAAAATCCTGCTATTTCGGGGCATGGCAATTATAAAAACAAAAATATATGACACAAATACCAAAAAGGCAACAGCGAAAATTCTAAATATTTCCCCTAAAAAATAATTTTTAAAAAAGTATCCAACAGTGGCAGCCACAAAAGAAGCAAAAAGTATCGAAAAATAGGCCTTATTAAAGGGGTGCAATTTAAATATTATGTACAACTCAATTCCCCTTAAAAAATTTAAAACAAAAATAGAACTTCCTGTGGAAATAGCAACCCCTAAAACACCATATTTGGGAATAAGCGTAAGATTTAATATAATACTTAAAATGGCAACAGAAAAACTATTATAAAAACTAAGTTTGGGATAACCACATACAGCCACAATATTTCCTGCAGACCCCACAAGCACATTTACAAGTTGAGCCACAGTTAAAATCAAAAGAGCCCAAAATCCCTTATCAAATCCCTTCCCAAAAAAGAGTAATAATTCTTTTCCCATCAAAAAATAAAATATGGCAAGGGGAATAGTAAGGGCAATTCCCCACCAGGTTATTTCCCTGTATAGTTTCTCTATTGATTTAAAGTCCTTTCTTGCAAAATTTTCGGAAATAATGGGAGTTAAAATAGAATCAAATGCAGAGTAAAAAAGTATAAGCACCATTGTGAGTCTTGTTGTAAGGGAATATACCCCAACATCTCCGAGAAAGGCAAAAAATCCAAGGAATAAAATATCCATCCGATTGATCAAAAAATTTATAAAGGCATCGGAAAAAAGATTCAACCCATATTTAAATTCATTTCCAATATTAATAACAGCCTTTGCATATTTAATTCTCTTAAAAATATTTTCCCCTTTTAAAATCCTAATCCCCACATAAAAACTCACAAAGAGAACAACTGTAGAAGCAAAAAAATAGGATAAAATTGTTGACATACTTCCAAGTCCTGAAAGGAGCAACAACAATAACAAGTGTAAAAATGTTATTCCAACCCTTTCAAGAAGAGCCCTTGTCCCAGAGTGCTTTAAACCTTCAATGAAATATAGAGTCAGTTGAAGTAGTGTATGGATGGGTATAAAAAAGAGGAGTAAATAGAAGAATTTGTCATATTCCCCTTTGAAAAAATTCCTTATAAAAAAATTTCTATTTAAATAAAGGATAAAAACAAGGCAAAGTGAAAAAAAAAGTGGAATTGTGAAACCACTCAATAGCATCCCCTTTAACTTCCCAAACCTTCCTTTTACTATGTAATACTGAACATATTTTATAAAAGAATATTCCCACCCATGCCTTGAAATTAGCGTAAAAAAAGCCACAAAGGTTAAGACCATTGAATAGGCGCCAAAAACAGATTTACCAAAAAAATGTGCAATTAGATACACTATTAAAAATCTCACCAGTTGTTGAAAAACAAAGCTGAAAATCCACAGAGATGAATTTTTAAAGATTTTTTTTCTTACATCTTCCATAATTTAAGTGGATTTTATTTTAAATAATGGAAAATATCAATAAAAAAAGCCCCCTTTAAAAGGGGGCTATATTATTAAACAGATTTTTTTAATATGGTAAGGCTATGCAGTTTGAATTACCTATGTAAGATCCACCCGTTGTATCATCCACATGGGATTTCCATCCCCATCTTCCTGTTGAAGGATCAAAGGTGCAAAAATCACATTTTCCATCTTTGTTGTAATCTCCAGGAACAGGTATTTTCCCTGAACCACCACCTAAATATCCGGCTATAAAATTGTTATCAAAATTTGTAGAAGATTTTCTGATTGCCCACCTTCCTGTGGATTCAGTATAAACGCCTAAGTCAGTTAAACCATCTCCATCATAGTCACCAAGTACTACATATTGAGAACCTGCCCCAAGATATTCGTTAAGGAAGTTGGTTGGTGAATAATTATTTGAAGATTTTAAGAAACAGAATCTGGACCAATCCTGTCTATAAAAACCAATATCTGCCTTTCCATCTCCATCTATATCACCAACAAGAGGTATATATCCATTCCCCCAATAAAGGGATAAAAAGGTACCATCTGATGATTTCTTAATAACCCATCTTCCACTATTAGGTCTATAAACTGCGAGATCTGCCTTTCCATCTCCATCATAATCACCTGGAACAGGCACATAGTTTACGTGATAAGCAATTCCCATTGTCTTTGTAGCAACAGTATAAGAATTTGAAGATTCAGCAACTTTCCACTCATTGGTATCAACCTGAAATACAGCAGGATCATCTATCCCATCTCCATCATAGTCTGCTGGACAGGGAATGGAATTATCGTCCCCAAGATAAAAAGAAAATGTTGAACCATCAGAACTCTTCTTGGCTATAAATCTGTGAAGAGAGGTATCCCACAAAAGTTGATCTGTATATCCATCTCCATCAATATCGCACTTTCCTACAACAACTTTACCATATACACCAAAACTATCTGTAGAAGTTGTTGCACCAAGAGAAACAGGGCCACCATTTGCAGAGGTCCACTTTGTGGAAAGTGAAAGAGCATGAGGTGCGGTGGAACCAGATGTATCAAAACCAAAAGTATTTCCATTTTCAAGATCCTTTGCTCTAAAGCAAATTGTTGCCACAAAATAGTCCCCTGCATCTGCAGCTTCATCTGTCTGAGCATCTACAACTGTCACAAAACCATTTGCGTGATCTTTATCTGTTGCCGTAAAAGTGGAACTTCCTGAAAAATAAGTACTATCTCCCGTTTCTGCTCCAAGATAAATAAAATTATTTGAATCAAAGGTAAGAGGAATGACATATCCTCCAAGTCCCACACCACTTTCAGTTATATTCACAAGAACCCTGACAGACATAACACTGCCATATAAAGGAGAAGTAACTCTATAATGTACAGTGGCATTTTGCGTTGGACTACCCTGAGAAAAGGCAAAAACGCCCATTAAAAGTAATGCAAAAACAATTAGTAATTTCTTCATTTAAAAACCTCCAGTCAAATTTTTTCAAATTATATAAGGTAAAATATACCCTAAAAAGGGTGCACTATTTTCTAAAAATTATTACACTTTCTGAACAGTATTTTTTTAAAAAGGGAAAAATTTTTAAAATAATCTCATCAAGAAAAAACAACATCAGTATAAAAGGCCTTACAGCAAAATTATTTCTGTATCCAAATAGCCTTTTTACTGTTGAAAGAAAACTCATTTCAATTACTTCAACTCTTTTAAAATTCAATCCGATTTCCTCTATATCTTTATATTTTAGAGTATCTTCAATACCCAGAAGTCCTTTCTTTTCCCAGGTTTTCTTTCTAATCTTTTCAAGAAATTTATTTTCTCCCAGATTCTCAGCAAAGATCGCTACCCCTCCATCCTTCAAAATTCTGTAAAGTTCTTCTCCAATTCCATCATATTTTTTTATATGGTGTAAAACCCCATGCCCAAAAACAATATCAACACTTCTATTCTTAACCCCTAACAAAGAAGCATCTCCACAAAAGAAATATGGAAAATTTTTTAGTTTTCCATTCCTTTCAAGATTCCTCTTCCTCTTTAAAGCCTTTAAAATTGAAATCTGGGAAAAGTCAAAGCCTGTTACTTTATCAAAATATTTTGAAAAAAGAAGCGATATCTCTCCACTTCCACATCCATACTCAAGCAAGATACATTCACTTTTGTAATAACTTTTTAAGATTTTTAAAGCCCTTCTATTTCTAAAACTTCTTATATAACCACTTTTCAAATAATTCCCAAAGTACCAATTTTCAACTTCCTTTAAATCTACTTTTTCCCTTTCATTCTTTCTCATCTCTTCAAAATGTCTCTTTTCAAAGATCCTGTTGTCCACAACCACCTCACATTTTCATTATTTCTTTTTCAATTTTGTATGAAATTTTTTTCCAGAAAAATTTCAAAATTAAGCAAAGTCCATATCTCCCTGAATCTATTTTTCTTTTCTTCAAAGTGATCATCCAATATCCTGGATACATATTCTTCACTAACATATTTATATATTCTTCCACTTTTCTTTCCAATAATCTCAAGTACCCAATCCTTTAATTCACTTTTAAACCAGTTATCAATTGGAGTGGGAAACCCCCTTTTTTTTCTATATATTATTTCCCTGGGCAAATATTTTTCCGCTATTTTCTTTAAAATATACTTTCCCTCAAGTTTTCTCACCTTAAATTTAGATGGTAATACCATGGCCCTTTCAACCAGAACATTATCCATAAAGGGGCACCTCGCTTCAATTGAAGCCCCCATGGTCATCCTATCTCCTCTCTCAAGTAAGTTATCTGGTAACCATAACTTCAAATCCAGATAAAGCATTTTGTACAAATTGTCCCCTTCAATCCCATCCACATCTTTAATAAATAAATCACCCCTAAAATCCCTTTCCCTGATAAAAGATGGATTCAATATTTTAAGTATCTCTTCATTGGATGTGGTAAAAAACCAACTCAAGTGCCTTTTAAAATCATCTTTGTTGGAAAAGGAATTTAAAGCAACCTTTAATCTTCTAAGCCCATAGGGTAGATTATGAGATATTTTTTTTAAAAGTAAAGAGGGGAAAAATGAGAATAAAAAAGAAAATCTATCATAAATATACTTTGGATACCCTCCAAAAATCTCATCACTTCCCTCTCCCGTTAAAACCATCTTCACACTTTCAGAAGCCATTTTTGACATCATATAAATTGGGATATCTGCAGGTTCTGTTATGGGGGCATCTCTAAAATATACTAATTTTTCTATATTTTCAGGGTAGTCATTGGGTTTCAATATAACTTCTGAATGTTCTGTTCCAAAATATTTTGAAATCTTCCTCGCAAAGGGCAATTCAGATCCCTTTAAATCAAATCCAACTGAAAAAGTCTTTAAAGGATTAACTCCAAATTCATGCATCAAAGCCACAACTAAACTTGAATCAACTCCACCACTTAAAAAAGCACCAAATCCCACATCGCTTCTCAATCGCAATTTAACAGATTTTTTTATTTCAGTCTCAATTATTTCCACCGCTTCCCCAAACCTTTTGGGAACATTCAATTGGGGAGGAACTTCCCAGAATTTTTTCATATTCAAACCCAAATCTGGACCAACCTCCCCAAAATATCCCGGTAATAATTTCTTTATTCCTTTAAAAAAGGTCTCTGGAGCAGGAATATATCTAAATTTTAAATAGTTTAATACCTCACCCTCATTCAATTCCTTGACCACATATGGATTTTTTAAAATTGCCTTGATTTCAGAACCAAATACAAAAATCCCCTTTCCTCCATCCAGATAATAAAAAAAGGGTTTTTTCCCCAATCTATCCCGTGCAAAAAAAAGTTTTTTTTCAAACCTATCATAAATCACAAAGGAAAACATTCCCCTGAGATGCTTAAAAAAATCCCTCCCAAAGTTTATATATAAATTTAACAATACCTCTGTATCAGAATTGGTCTTAAAAGTTACACCTTTCTCCTCAAGCAGAGATTTCAACTCAAGATAGTTATAAATTTCACCATTATATACAACCACAAACCTTCCATCTTTAGAAAAAAGAGGTTGTCTTCCCCCTTCAATATCAATAATTGAAAGTCTTCTGTGCCCTAAAGCCACCCCATTTTCCAAAAAATACCCCTCCTCATCCGGTCCTCGGTGATGGAGGGAACCGGTCATCTTTTTAAGAATGTCTAAATTAACAATATCTTCATAAATACTATAAAAACCGCAAAAACCACACACTTTATACCTCTTTATCACATATCTTCTGGAATCGTAAAAGTAACCTTGGTAAATTTCCCCTTCTCAGACTCCACCCAGATCTTTCCCCCAAAATATTCAACTATTTTTTTTACAATTGACATACCAAGCCCTGTTCCCTCGATATCCTTTTCCCCCACCCTGTAAAATTGTTCAAAAATATGAGGTAAGTCCTCTTTGGATATACCTATTCCATTGTCCAGAACAAAAAAGTGATAAAAACCATCCTTCTTATAACAACCTATTTCCACCTCTGCTCGCACCTTTTCTGGATCACAATATTTCACTGAATTACTTATCAAATTTTTGAAAATTTGTTCCATCAAACTCTTATTGGCCTTTATGGTAGGAAGATCTGGTTGAACGAAAAACACGACATCTATATCTTTATATAAATGTTGAAACTCAGAAACTATCCCATCTACTATTTTAAAGGTATCCACCAGCTCAATTTCGTAATCAAAATTTTGAAGCCTTGAAAATTGCAATATGTCCTCTATCATCTTTAACATGACATTTGCCTCAAGTTCCATCATCCTGAGTTGTTCTTTTCCATCCTCATCAAGTTTTTCCAATTGATTTTCTTTAAACAGTTCTATAACCCCCAACATAACTGCTATGGGATTTTTTAAGTCGTGAGAAATAATATGTATAAATGATTTTAATTCCTTATTCACACTTATTATTTCATCTCTCAATTTTTTCTCTTTGGTTTCATCTCTAAACATCCACAATCTTCCAGAAAACCTGGAATTTACTATAACAGGGGAACTATAACAGAAATAATCATACTCATTATCGTTAATTTTGACTTTCAAATAGTCCTTAAATAAAAAATTTTCATTTGAGAAATTTTCGAGAAAAATTCTATTTCCAACACCATCCTCTTTAAATTTATCCTTTAATCTGAAATTCACATCTTCAAGACTTTTCAACTCCAATTTATCCTTAAATCCAAACAATTTAAAAAATATTTTATTTACTTTAAAAACCTTCCTATCAGCATTACAAATCAATATTCCATCCAACTCACTTTCAAGAATTGAATCCAAAAACCTGTTATATCTTTTTAAAAGTTCATTTATCTTTTTAAGTTCCTCATTTTTATCCTTTAATTCTTTAGTTCTTTTATTTACCTTTTCTTCCAGATTTTCATTTAGTTCCTTTAATCTGTTTGAATACTCCTTTTGTTTTTCAAGTGAAGAAACAAGTTC
>JAMOQF010000202.1 GCA_027064125.1 Acidobacteriota bacterium | reverse complement strand
TTACATCATCGTTCTTCCTCGTCGCAATCCTCTCACAAGATCGAGGTTTTCATTCAGCATCTCCCCTAACCCCAACATATATCTTAAATATTTTCACACATTTCGTCAACCTATTAAAATTTTCTAACAAATTTGTAAAAGACACTGTTTTCACCCATTTCTAATTTTAAAAAACCATTTATTTTCAAAATCTTAGAAAAAACCGCCAACCTCTTTAAAATAATCCTACTAACTTTCTCATAAAACTCCTTATAAACCAATTATATTCAAGATAACTTCACACATTATTAAAAAATAAAAAAGAGGTTGGCGCATATATAATAACCTCGAATTTTTAAAACCAATCTTTCAAAGATCAAAGAGATAATAATCTCTCGATTCTATTTCATCATCAAGGTACTCTTGAACTCCATATTTTTCTCTCTTCTGCCAATCTTTTTCACAAATGGAAAATATGACAACATAATCCTCATCACAATTGATAATTCCCTCAATTTCCCTCCTTACCCTATTTTTAATACTCTCACTCATGGTGCCTTCAAAAACTGACTTTTGAACCCTTATGGCGTACTGTTCAAGCAATTTTGCAACTTTACGCAATCTCTTCTCATCACTAATGTCATAAATAATTAAATAGTGTTTTTCCTTCATCCCATCAAATTATTTCAAATGGTTCCAAATTTATTATATCACCACTTCCAATTTTTTCAGCACCTAAAACACAGTGATCACACAAATGATAAATTATTAGACTGTCTTCTCTTTCATCAATTAATGAAAGTAGTATCTCCCTTAACCTCTCCTTTTCATCTCTGGAGATCTCACATTGAAAAAATGACTTCTGAATCCTTAAGCCAAAACTTTCAAGTTTTTTAGCCACCTTTCTCAATCTCTTTGGATCTCTAATATCATAGCAAAACATATAAATCACGGGCACACCTCTACCTTATCTGTAAGGGATGATATGTAGCAGTTTCACCATTTACTATCTGTTTAAACCGTGATATCTGTAGATGCATAAGTTTTTTAAAAGTTTCTCTTCTTTCAGATATGGGATAATAAATTTTAGTCTGCAACTTTCTCTCAAAGTGATTTATAACCTTTTTCAAGCCGTTCCTTGTGAGAAGGACAGCCTTAGGCTTTTCCAGAATATCAACCTCTGGCACCTGTTCAGTAAGTTCATCGTATATAAATTCATCTTCTCCACCCTGATAATCCACTTCTCTAAAATCCCCTTCATTTAGAATTCCAAGATTAAAAAGAGAAACAGCCAGTGTTTCAGCAATTGGGGTTCTATACTCCTCCATTAAATCAAAAGAAAGAGATTTCCTCCCATAATCAAGAGAATGTAAAAATCCGGCATAGGAGTCTATACCTTCACTCTCAAGTAATCCATCCACTCTGAAATAGATGAGGGTATACAAAAAACTTAAAACCGCATTTACATTGTCAAGAGGAGGATTTTTACTCCTTCCCTCAAATTTTGCAAACTCAGGGACAAGACTATATCCAAAAACCCCAAAATAGAGTTTGGAGGCCATTCCCTCATATCCTCTAACAGACTCAATTGTGGTTGCCTTTTCAAGTTCTGGAAGGAGATTCTGAATCCTGTTGATTGTCTTTATGAGTTTTACGCTTTTATTATTTCTCCTTGCCACCCTCTGTAAAAAGACAATCTGATTCTTAATTTTACTCCGCACAATTGTTTTAGCAAAATTTAAACCAAATTCCTCATCTTCAAGCAACTTATACTGCTTAATTCTCAAAAAAACATTTTTTGACGGGGTAAAAGAAAGTTTCCCATAGAATTTCCCATTTTTTGAAAGAAAGACCGTGTCAATTCTGTGTTTCATTAAAAATTTAAAAGCAGGTGTTGTAATTTCTACATTTCCAAGTATAAAGATTTGCTCCGCCTTATGGGGAAAAACCGTATTGTATACATCCCCATCCTTTTTAAGTTTTAATACATCTCCCTGTTTTACCAACTTTGCCCCATCTATCAGAAGGTAATAGGTTGACATTTAAATTTCCTCCTCCTGAAAAATCTTCTTTACTTTTAGATATATTTTATTCAACTGATTTTTAAATCTTATGTGAGTTTTCACAGGGTTTATATTAAATCCGCTATGATTTATATCATTTCTAAAATCAGTTAGGGCACTATATGGAGAAACAAATTTTTTAAAGGTTTCATCTTCAACTATCGCTTTTAAACGATTTCTGTCAATTTCAGTTAGAGGATATTCCCATTTACTCTCAGGCTTTTTCGAAGCCACAACTTTCAACAATTTTGACATGACATCCCTATTTAACTTATACTGAAGATAATCAAATCCAAATTTTTTACATAGAAAAGTTATTATCAATTCCTGCAACTGAGTGTATCCCTGCTGGATTAAGCCATATTTAATGCAAAGTTCAACAGAATTTAATAAATTTTTAACCGAAGTCTTTTCTAACTGATATGGCTCAATCAAAGATTCAAGTTTTTGATTAATTTTAAGAAGTGGAGAAAGAGGAGAAGATGTGGAAAAAGTTTTATTAAACCGTTGAATACTCCTCTGTAGTTTTCTCACACTTTCTGCCCTTTCCAACTTCAATCCCCTATTGGTTGTTATATCTCCTAAAAATTCCTGTAAATTCTTTACCAAAGGTCCTGCACTTTTAACCTGTTCATCTGTACTTAGAGAGGCTCCAGAAGTAAAGTGGTTTTTACTTATTGATTCAAAAATTTCATTTAATTTAGCGGTATTCCCGGATTGAATAAAGTTCTCTATTGCTATTGACCACTTCTGGATTGTTATAAGCGGCGTTAAATCAAAAATTGGTACATTTCTTTCCTCTATATCCATATCCCTTACTTCATCAATTTTTCCCAGTCCCTCAAGTGCTCCGTAGTAGATCCCTTCAAGTGTTGTACCCTTTACAAAGGATGAATAGTTGAGAAGTGCAAAGGATAGCATGGGTATATATCTAAAAGAATGGGTTATATCAAAGATAATTGAAGAGTTTTCTTTAAGGGAATTAAAAACTATGTCAAAAAGTAGCCATAACTCTTTTTCTTCTTTTCCGGATGGAATTTTTACAAACTCAGGTTCCTTGAAGTTAAACCTTTTAAACTCTTCAACTAACTTACTTTTATTTACAATCTCAGATTCATCTGTAATGAAGATGGTTATCATATCTTCCTCTTTAAAATCGCCACAGAAGATTTTTACAGTTGCAGTCTGAACAAATTTAACATTTTTAACCATTTCTTCGCCAAAAAAATAATTGCAGGGCAAATAGTCATTTGTACCTAAAAAGGATATGTACTGTTTTGGCATATTTTACTCCTTTAAAGTCATCTCCTTCTGTTAAATTTTTTCATCAATTTTTCAATATCACTTTTTGGAGCCGGGATTTGTTTTTTCGCATCCATCCTCTCTTCCACAGAGATAGGTTCCTCAGAGCCCTCCTCAAGTAGAGCCACCCATCCGAGGGGAAGATTAAGGGAGTTCACCTTCCAGGTGGTACCTTGATGTAAAGCATCCACCCATCTTCTATTTCTCCTAATTTTTATCTTTCTATAATTGGAAAGAGTCATTGCATACGCCCCAGTATGCATTCCAAGTTTCAGGATAAACCCCTCCTTCAATTGAGAAATATTTGTATTTTCATACCCAAACCATTTATACTCATTTTGATAGACATCACTGTAAAAGTGCTCCTTACATAAATTTTTAATTACTTTTATGTCTATTTTTCTTCTATTTCCAAGGGGAAGGGAAAAGTTTTCCTCTAAGGAGATCGTCCCTTCAAAGATGGAATCTGGCTCAATCATTTCCAGAAATTGAGGAACTTTTCTTCTACCATCTCCAAACTTCTGAATATTTACCACTCTGTCAACAAAAGTTTTTCCATATACAAGTGTAAAATCTGAAACCTTTAAATTCCTAAGTGGATCTTCTTTTGCATCTCTATACCCAAGCAGATACCTCTGAAGATTTCTGTCATTTTTTTCATTTCCTCCTGATTGATAATTCTCCTTCACCCTTGCAATGGCATCGAGGATGGCGGTTCTTATTGCACCTTTAATGGAACTCCCGGGGATTATCGCTTTACCGTCAACTAAATTTCTTTGTGTCCTTTTTATTTCTAACTGATTTAAAATTTTATCCTGATTTCTTGCAAAATTTTCAATATTTTTCTTGTAAAAATTTTCATATTCCTCTGAAACACACACAGAGAAAAGGGCTGTTTCTTCACTAAAATTGTTGTAGATAAATTTTCTAATTTTTAAAATATTACCTGTGGAACACACCCTCAAGAATTCTTCTCCTTTTCCCCTATCAGAAATAAATTTTGAATACTTTATTTCATCAATTTCATAGAGTCTTTTATTCTTCACTACATATCTAAATGGCTCATATACTTCACCATTTCCTATGTGAATGGGAGAAATTACCTTTAATTTAAATTTATATGTTTTAAACTTCATAACTCCTCTCCTTTATATTCAAAGAAAAGTGGTATAAAAAATCCACTGTGAACTCCAACTCTGTCTATAAAGACCTCACTTGTTGAGTTTCCATATATGTGCTTTGCCTTGCTAACTTTAAAGGTACTTCCCGGTTTATAAAGTACAAGGGGATTTTTAAAGTGCATCCCAACATTTGCTTTATCCCCTCCAAGTTTTCCAAATTTCACAAAGGTTTTGCCGTAGAGGAGTTCAGTAGAACCTTCAAATATCAGTGCTGAGGATAGGGAAATGACTGTATTTTTCCTGCCGTAAAGTTCTGGATCCATAAACTTCTTTAATTCAAACTCCTCACTTATTTCAAGTAGTTCAAATCTCCCCTTCCCCGTTGACTTATCAGCCCCAAAGCCAAAATCTCCAATTAATTTAAAAATTTCTTCAATTTCACTCAGGGAGAGTTTCTCCGGATTAAACTTTGCGTAGATTACAAAGTTTTTGTTGTAAAAAATTTCATTTGATTGATAAAGCCCCTCTTCAACAATTCCTGTTATTCTGTTTATTGTGTTTTTTATGAGCGAAACAACCTGAAAACTCTTCTCATCATCTGTGGGAAATTTATCACTTAACAGGGCTTCAAATATTTTTATTTCAGAAAGTGGAGATCCAAGGAGTTCTAAAAGAAGGGATTCAGGGAGTGTCTCCATTTTCTTTATCCTCTTGAGCAAAATGTTTAAGGCATCACTACTTGAATTTCTTTCATCTCCCATTCTTAAGGATATCAACTCAAGGACTGTGTCAAGTCTCAAGGGTTCAAGTATAGGTCTTGGGAGATATCCTTCAAAAAATCCATCACTAAAAACAATTGAAGGACTATTCGAAAAGTCACTCAGAAAGGTTTTAAATTTTTCATTCCCATATAAATACTTATAGTTCCAGGCAAAAATTCCAAAAATTGTATCACTTTGAAGTTTTGTCTTAAATGGAGATGTGGGTTTAATCTTTAATCTAATTGTTTTATATTCCATTTTTTACTCCACTTCTTTAAAGGGGTATATTTTTAAATTTTTCTTCAATATCATTATCAAAAAACTCAAATTCCACCCTTCCATAACCTCTTGATCCATTTCCACCAAGTGCATCATACTCTAAAAGTTTTAACCCCTTTAGAAGAAACTCAATAAATTCCTCTTCACTGTCTTTATCAAAAATTCTGATGGAGATTGTAAAATTAAACTCAGCCCCTGCCGGAACCCTCTCAGTTTGTCTTAGCCCTCCACGAATTGCTGTTCCTGTTTTTCTATCAATAG
>JAMOQF010000201.1 GCA_027064125.1 Acidobacteriota bacterium | reverse complement strand
GTATGAAAATTTCTTTTATATTTTTTGCAAACTTCTAAAATGATATAATATATATTAAAACTTTATAAGAAGGGGAAAATGATTGTAGTAACGGGCGGAGCAGGTTTTATTGGGAGTGCCTTTATCTGGCATCTAAACAAAATGGGACACGATGAAATTGTAGTGGTTGACTCCTTGAAAAAATCCACTAAATGGAAAAATTTGAGGAATTTAAAATTTAAAGATTACCTTGAAAAGGAAGATTTTCTTAAACTAATTGAGGAAAAGAAAATATCACCAAAAACAATCTTTCATTTTGGGGCATGCTCCAATACAACAGAAGAGGACAACTCGTATCTCATTAAAAATAACTTTGAATATTCAAAAATTCTTGCAAAATTCACAATGAAAAAAAACATAAAACTCATATATGCATCTTCTGCTGCCACATATGGTAAAGGCAAAAAGGGATTTGATGACGATATAAATAAACTTGACTCACTAAAACCACTTAATATGTATGGTTTTTCAAAACATATCTTTGATCTGTGGATTTTCAGGAATTTTACCAAATGGCCTGAAAACATTTTAGGACTCAAATTTTTCAATGTCTTTGGCCCCAATGAATACCACAAGGGGGAAATGAGGAGCATGGTAATTAAATCCTTTGAAAATATATTAAAAACTGGAAAAGTAAGACTATTTAAATCACACAATCCAGAATTTAAAGATGGAGAACAAAAAAGAGATTTTATATATATCAAAGATGTTGTAAAAATGGTATACTTCCTTTTTGAAAAGAATGCAAAAGGGGACATTTACAACATAGGCAGTGGAAAAGCAACCACATGGATCAATCTTATTACTCCAATATTTAAAGCACTGAAAAAGGATATAAGAATTGAGTTTATCCCCATGCCTGAACAATTAAGAAAACAGTATCAATATTACACCTGTGCAAATATGGAAAAGTTAGAGAAATTAAAATATAGTGAAAGTATATACCCTATAGAAAAAGCAGTAAAGGAGTATGTACTTGACTTTTTATTAAAAAACAAATATATACAAGATGAAAAAAATTGAAGAGGAGGAAGATATATGAATGATTCAAAACTGCAAACCGACAGATTCTTAGCAATGGGCATAGATATTGGTGTAGCAATAGTTCTGGGAATAGTTGGCGCAATAATTTCAACCTTATTTGGCGTTGTAGCTGGCAGTATTGGAAAGGCAATTGGCGGACTAATAAGTGGTGGAATTATGGCAGCGTACATGGCTTTAAGGGACATAATTTTTAAGGGAAATAGTATTGGAAAACACATAATGAAGTTAAAAACTGTGGATGCAGCGACCGGAAATCCCATTAATATTAGTCAATCGATTAAGAGAAATATTTTCTTTGTAATTCCCCCGGCAATTGGTGCCATCTTCTCCATTTTAACCATTATTCCTTTTATAGGAGTCATTCTCAGAATAATAGAAGTATTGGTTGGCCTTGCAGGACTTGTATTTTTCATTATAGAAATTGTTAAAATTGTCTCAACACCTGAAGGTATCCGTTTAGGAGATAATTTTGCAAATACAAAAGTTGTAAGAATAGAGGGATAAAGGGGGAAATATCCCCCCTATTTTTCCACTATGGAAAAAAGTTTACTTAAATTAAAAAGGTTTTTCTCAGCAATTATTGATATTCTGATTTATTTGTTGATCTATCTTCTATTTATAGTTTTAGAAGGATATATCTTAGAAAAAAATCCAGAAATTTTTAATCTTTCAAACTTAGTTATAAACCTCCTATTTGCCCTTTCAATTCTTTTCAGGGATTACATATCACCTGGAAAGTTAATATTAAAATTAAAGGTTACAAACAGAAATTTTAAAAACTCCACCATCAGAAATTTTATCTTTTCAATACCATTTTTTCTTTCTTCCCTTACACCATATATGAATAAAAGCAAACTAACTTCCACCACTGAATTCATTTTTGTAACACTTCCAATAATTTACGCACTTATGGAACTAACACTAATATTTATCGGAAGTGGAAGCAGATTTATCGATAAGTTTACCAATTCTGAAATTATAGACAATTCAACAAAAACTTAAAACCTTCCCATAATAAAAATAAATTTGCCCAAAAAATAAATCCCAAGTATCAAAAACATTATGGAGATAAATTTTTTCATTCCCCTTTCACTTACACTTTTTATCTTAAAAACCTTATGGGATATAACCCCCACAATGGCAAGCCAGGAAAAGGTTCCAAAATATAGTCCCAGGGAAAACAATATTCCCGCCAGGAAATCTACTTTTAGCACACCCACGGAAAAATATAACTCCACAATGGCGATCATCGTTATCAAAAAAAGGGGATTGGCAAGTGAAAACAAAATCCCCTTTAAAAAGGGGTTATAGGACTTCTTTCCCACTTCTTTTTCAAACTTGTCTATTTGAAGTGAATTTCTAAGGTATAAAATTCCCAAAAAAAGCAGAAAAATACCCACTGTAAAGGTAAAAAACAACTTTAAAACCTTCACATATTCCTGAGATATCCTCCAGAAAATAGCAACCAATGTGTATAAAAAATCCCCACTTGCCCCACCAAGAGATATTAAAAGATACTCTTTCTTTAACTTTTTTAGTCCACTCTCAAGAACTATAAAATTAATGGGACCGGGAGGAATGGAGAGTAAAAAACCTGTTAAATATCCAGCAATCAGGGAAATAATAAACTCCATACCTCACCTAACCCATTACATTTCTTCCGGTTCAAAATACCCATTTCTGTACCTAAGTTTAATCCCTCTCCGCTTAACCTTCACTTTAATTTTCCTGAACCTACCTTTAAATTCTATATCTTTTGGTTTATATGCAATATTATACTGACATCTAATATCCCTTTCAATTTCTTTAAAGGTCTCTCTCAACTCTCTAAATGAAACACCTACCTTAAAAAACCTTCCACCAGTTGACTTGCACATCTTTTCAAGAACTCCGAAGTTGCTTTTTATTCCCCTTGTCCTAACTCCAAGACCATATATTAAAACATCTGCTGATTGAGCCGCCTTTATGGCTTCCTTCTCTGAAACCATTGAACAGGTATCCTCACCATCTGACAGGACAATTATTATCTTTCTTCCCGCCTCCCCCTTCAATTTTTCCTCGGAAGCAAGGTATATGGCATCGTAGAGGGCAGTATTCCCACCCGGTCTCAACTTATTCAATCCCTCTTCAAGTTTCTCAACCTTATCAGTAAAATCCTGAACTAAAACCACTTCACTATGAAATTCAATTATTGCCGCAATATCCTTTTTAGGCCTTAAAATTTCCTCCAAAAACTTTGAAGCAGTTTTTATTTCAAGGGATAGTTTATCACTGACACTACCACTTGTATCAACAAGAATCACCATTGTTAGGGGAATTTCCTTTATTGTCTTTAAATTCCTGAAGTAAAGTATATCCTGTTTTACACCATTTTCAAAAATTTCAAAGTCGTTTTTCTTCAGATCAGTAACATATTTTCCATGTTTAGTTGCGGTAATGAACAAATTTACAATAAAAGTTCTCGTTTTTATAACAGGCGATTGAGTATAAGCCAAAGAAGTAAATATAACCAGAAAGCAGACAAAAAGAATGGATATTTTTATTAATTTCATACCCAAAAGACCTCAGTTAATTTTTCCAAAAAAATCATCCAGATTTCCACCATTTCTTCTTTTAAAAGCGGGTTCATCATAATCCTCTTTTACTTCACTTTTATTTTCATTACCATCAGAATCTATTTCCATTCTAAGTTCAATGGGTTTACTCTTCGCACGAATTTTTTCTTCCTTTTTAATTGGGTTATGGGATAAAAAGCCTCCAATGTACACCACCACCTCAATTAAATCTTCGTCCATATCCACTTCGTAAAAACCTGTAATAATTGAAGGATCGTCATGGAGTCTCTCACTGAGTTCATTTCCTATCATCCCCATTTCTGAAACTTTAACATCCTTTCCGGAAATAAAAATTATAGCCTTGGTAGCCTCTTCAAGTGAAATCTCTTCAGAAATTAACTTATTTTCAATCGCATTTCTGAGCGCCTCCTGAGCCCTATTCTGTCCCTTTGCTCTACCTATTCCCATAATAGCACTTCCACTATTCTTTAAGACGGTTTTAACATCATTAAAGTCTACATTCATTTCACCTTCACATTTAATTATCTTGATCAACCCCTTAATGGCGCCAGAAAGCAACTCATCACTTTTCTTGAATCCCTCCTTAATATTTAAATCCCCATATAATTCAGCAAGTTTCTGATTGGAGATAACTATAACTGCATCGGCAAATTCCTTAAGTTCATCTATTCTCTGCTTTGCAAGTTTAATTTTCCTTCTACCTTCAAAATAAAATGGAGTTGTAATAACACACACAACAAGTTTATCTGGATCCTCACTTTTTACCTTTTCCACGATATATGGAAGCGCACCGGTTCCAGTTCCCTTACCAAAACCCGCCACAAAAAATATCATATCACTCTTGCTTAAAGCCGCCATCACATCATTTATATTTTCATCCGCAGCCTTCATCCCCATCTCAGGATCATCTCCTGAACCCTTACCCTTTAGCAACTCCTTCCCAATTTGAATCTTATGCATTGCTTTACAATTTGAAAGAGCCTGAATATCAGTGTTAACTGCAACATACTTTACATTTTCACTGCTATCTTTTAACTCCTCAACCAATCTACTAATGGTATTCCCTCCAGCACCCCCTACCCCACAAACCACAATTCTAACATTAGCCTCATCCTTCACTTTAATTAAATTTTTCTCCCCTCCAACATCAAAAAGCCCATTTTTGTTCATTTTATTACCTCCAAAAAATTATTTTTTTAAAAAAGTTTTCAAGGGGAAGCAATCTTCTACTTTTTCTCATGGACATCTCTCCCCATTTTCTATTTGAGACATACTTCAAACCACCAAGTGCTGAAATAAATTTTGAATCGATTACATCACCTCCCCCTTCAACCAACAATTTAACTCCCTTTAAGGTATGAAGATTTCTCTTAACTGCAACCCCAAACTTTTCACTTATAAATTCTTTAAAATCCTTCATTTTACTTGCCTCACCAGAAAGAACTATCAAATTCATATTTTTCTTCAATCCAGGGCATGGAAACTTATTTTCAATTGCATCAAAAATATCATCTGCTCTAAATTTAACCGCCTTATCCACAACAATAGTCTTTACAAATCTTTTTTCCTCTTCCTCCTCTTCACTGATGGTAAAGGTATCGCTATTATAATTATCAAAATTAAAGTGAACATAATTTACCTTTATATTTTCCGCTTCTTCCCTGGAAGAAAGTCTGCAGGCAATTAAAATATCATCTGTGAAATGTCTTCCTCCAACTGCCAAATTTGATATGCACTTCATTTTGCCACCCTGCCAAAAAACAAAATCAGTTGAAGAATCTCCCATATTAAGAAGTAAAGTTCCTATTTCCCTGTCATCTTTACTCAACAAAAAGGTTGAAACAGCCACTGGCTGAAGTATAATTCCTTTTATTTCGATGTTTGCAAATTCCATGGATTTAATAATTTTTTTATATTCCCTTTCCTTCATAAAAGAAAGTATGAAATCCACCTTTAACCCATTGCTACTCATTCCAACAGGGGAATCAATCATATTTCCATCTACTTCTTCCCCTTCATCACTTTTTCCACCTTCACTTATTTCATATTTTGAAATAAATACATCGCTAAGAACATAACCACTTTCAAAATGCTCCTCTTTTACCTTATCCATCAAGGTCATTACATCCTTTTCCGTTATTTCCTTCTCTACAATTTTCCCTTCTTTGTCGTAAAATAAAATTTGTGATGAACTTCTAACATATTTAACGTTCTTAGCATTTACAACCACATGGGAAGAATAAACTGTTATATCAAGACTATCCTCAATTTTAGAAATACAATCCCTTATACAATTTGAGAGGGCTTCAACATTGATTATCTCTCCATTCTTTATACCCTCAGACCTGACACTTGAATAGGCAATTATTTCAAATTCATTTAATCTGGAATTATATGTTCCTATAATTGCCCTTATTTCAGTTGTACCCAAATCTATCACACATATTAAATCCTCATCCAACATTAAAATCCCTCCTTAATTACTTTTTTCTCAGAACTTTTCATCCTCAATCTTACAGTAAAACTTGAACTGCTCATCATTGTTATCCTGATGTTTTTTCCCCATTTTTTTTCTATTTCATCCTTGTGAAGAAAAAAACTCTTCACTTTTTCATTAAATCCAGATTTCCCAAGTTCCACCTCAATCTTATCAACTACCACCACAAGATTCTTCGAATTATCAACTATAACTTCAGAAATCTTTGAAAGAAAATTACTACATTTATCCTTTTTAAGTCCCTCCACAAACTTTTTATAAAAGCCAATTTTTTTCTTTACGACCCCCTCATCATCCAATTGAGATATGCCAGTAATCAGAGGTTTCTCATCTATCAACCATTTATATTTTTTTGTAAACTTTGAAAGTATCATTCCATCTTCACTTACCAGAAAGGGCTTACCACTTATTAAAGCAACGGCATAAGGTTTTCTTTCCTTTAAAAATATCCTTAGTCTATCTGGAAAGGACTTTGTCACTATAACATTCTCATACCAGGGACAACTTGATATCTCCTCAGAAATTTTATCAATTTCAGTGTTCAAAAGAGACTTCCCAACATACTTCTTTAAAATGAGATTTAAATCTTCAACATTTGAATTAACAGCACCAGACACCTTAAAATCCTTTATGAGAAAAAAATTTCTGCTTTGCGAAAAAAATATCAACATTAAAAAAATTGAAACAATCATCAATAAAAAGAGCAATTTACACAAAATCATTAAAATATCCAGTAAACTGGACTCTTCATTAGCATAAATTTCCTTTTTTACGCTCATTTCTCCCTCACTTAAATTCTTTTTTCTTTTCAAGTTTTTTCAGCACACCATCCCCCACCTGATAGATATTCCCAGCACCAAGTGTGACAAGTAAATCTCCGGGTTTCAGGATCTCAATAACCCTGTTTACCAATTTACTAAAATCAACTTCAAAAAATGTTTCTTTTTTATCCCTTCTTTTTTCTATAGCCTCAAAAAGTACTCTTCCGGAGATACCCTCAATAACACTTTCACCAGCACTATAGATTTCTGTGCAGAATAAAATATCAGGATAATCAAAGGATTCTACAAATTCTTCAAAAAGTTCTTTAACCCTTGAGTACCTATGTGGCTGAAAAATTGCAATTACTCTACTTGGGGACATACCTGAAATAGCTTCAAATGTGGTTCTTATTTCCGTGGGATGGTGGGCATAATCATCTATAACAACCACACCATTTTTAGTTCCTTTAACCTGAAATCTTCTATCCACACCTGAAAATATTTCCATAGACTTTTTAACAACTTCAACATCTATTCCCATCTCATAAGCAAGAGAAACAACTGCAAGGGAATTTAAAACATTGTGTCTGCCTGGCACCTTTGTGGAATATTCCCCAATAAATCCATATCTGGAACCCACTTTAAAGGTATACCCATATCCAGAACTCTTTAAATCATATGCATAGAAATCACTTTCATCTGAAAAACCATAGGTTATTTTTCTTCTTTCTATTCTGTTTTTTATTCTTCTCAATTCCTCACTTTCATCACACAAAATTACAGAACCATAAAAAGGTACCCTATTTGCAAATTCCACAAAGGAATTAAGCAAATTTTCAAAAGAACCATAAAAAGATATATGTTCTCTATCCACATTTGTAATTATTGCAATTGTTGGAAATAACTTTAAAAATGACCCATCACTCTCATCTGCTTCAGCCACAAGATAATTTCCCTCTCCCAATTTCGCATTTCCACCTAAAATATCAAGCCTGCCCCCAATTACCACTGTTGGATCAAGTCCAGCAAGGTGGAGTAAAATGGCACACATGGAAGTAGTGGTTGTCTTACCGTGAGAACCGGATATCAATATGGAAAACTTCATTCTCATGAGTTCTGCAAGCATCTCAGCCCTTTTTATCACCGGAATTCCCATCTTCTTTGCTGCTTTTATCTCAGGATTTTCCATATTTATAGCAGATGAATACACAACTACATCAGCATCCTTTACATTTTCCTCACTGTGAAAAAATTTTATCCTGCATCCAATTTTTTCAAGCCTCTGTGTGTAATAACTTTCCCTAATGTCGGAACCACTAATCTCAAATCCCATATTTTTCAGCAATTCCGCAATTCCACTCATTCCCACCCCACCTATTCCAACAAAGTGTATCCTTTTAATCTTTTGTCCGAACACAACTCCTCCACATTTATCTTCTTACCATTATTCCAGAACTTCTCTTAGATAAAAGTAAGTTACACAAAATTGCGATCTCAACTACAGTAACAATCAGAGAAGATCCTCCCATACTTATTAAAGGAAGAGCAATTCCCTTTGTGGGAATCAAATTGAGTGTCATACTTACATTTAAAAACACCTGTAAAAACAACATGATACATATTCCCAATCCAATATAACTATAAAAGGAATCCTCAAGTTTCATTGATAAAACAACTCCTCTCATAACTATATATAAATAAAGAAGTAGTACAATTATGGCCCCCGGGAATCCCATTTCTTCACATATTAGAGAAAAGATAAAATCACTATAAGGAGCTGGTAAAAAGAAAAGTTTTTGCTCACTTCCACCTGGACCATTTCCCCAGAAGCCAGAATGTCCTATTGCAATTAAAGATTGCCTTGTTTGAAAATTACTTCCATCATAACTTCCAAAATTTTCTATAAAGTCCACAACCCTTTTTTTCGCATAACTATGAAGAGATAGATAAATTCCGCCAAGTAATAATATGGAAAAAAGTAAAATAAATAAATATCTCAATTTTATCCCTTTGAAAAAGAGTATTAAAATTAGAAATCCCATAATCACCATCACAGTCCCAAAATCAGGTTCAAGGTAAATTAAAAGTATTATCACAGAAAGAGGCAAAATCAATTTTAAAAGGGATTTCTTAATGTTTTCATTGATATCTTTTATATGGGATAAAATATCTGCCACAATAATTATAATGGTTAATTTTGCAAATTCAGAAGGTTGAAAAGAAAAACCTCTAAAATATATCCACCTCCTTGTATGATTTAATTCGGGTAGAAAAAAAGGAATCAGTAAAAGTATTACAGTAAAAATATACAGAAAACTCAAAAATCCTTTTCTGTTTAAAAAACTAATGTCCATCCCCAAAATTTTGATAAAAATCATGATTGAAATGGCCACAAACAAAAGTTGCTTGAAAAAAAGGTGAAAAGAGGATCCATATTTATATTCACTGTAAGGTGCTGAACCACTAAAAACCATAACAAGTCCAATGAAAAGTAATAGAAATGTGGCAAATATGAAACCTCTAACCTTAGCCATTTTCTACTCGTCCTTTAAGTTCCATAAAAATTTTTTTAAACTCTTCCCCTCTATGCATAAAATTTTCAAACATATCAAAACTTGCACAGGCAGGGGAAAGTAAAATGACATCTCCCTTTTTAGATATCGAAAATGCTTTAATAACTGCTTCCTTCAAGGAACCAACCATAATTTTTTTAAATCTATCCCCCATCTCCCTGGAAAATCTCTCTGCAGCTTCTCCAATTAGATATACATACTTAACCCTTCCTTCCATTGCCTCAAAAAGTGGAGAAAGATCTGTTTTTTTATCCCTTCCTCCCAGAATGAGATGAACTCCATTTTCGAAACTTTTAACAGCCATTACCGCTGAGTCTACATTTGTTGCTTTGGAATCATTAAAAAATTTAACCCCATTAATTTCTCCAAGAAATTCCATTCGGTGTGGAAGTGATTTAAAACCCTTGATGCCATTGACAATTTCTTCATGTCCAATACCCATAATGGAAAGGACCATGAAGGAAGCCAGAAAATTTTCCATATTGTGTGGCCCCTCAAGGGGAAAATCATTTAAACTCAAGACTGGAGATTCACTATTTCCATTTCTCTTTATTATTTTATTGTTGAGGAGATAGATTCCCCTTTTGAAATTTTTTAACGGCTTATCCCGTCTGAAACCATAAACCTGAGAGTTAATACCTTCAAAAAATTCCCTGAATGAAACCTCATCATTTACAACTGCAAAATCTTCACTCTTTTGATTCTTAAATAAATTCAATTTAGCCATTGCGTATTTCTCAAAACTTACATGCCTATCAAGGTGATCTGGAGTGATATTTAGTAAAACTCCATATTTAGGTCTAAAATCAATCATAGTTTCAAGTTGAAAACTTGAAAGTTCAAGGACAATAATATTCTCTTTCACATCTTCTTCACCAAGTTCAAAAACCCCTTTACCTATATTCCCGGCAGCAATACTTTTTCTGCCACAATGATTGAGGATGTAACTTATCATGGAAACCGTCGTGGACTTCCCATTTGAACCGGTCACTGCTATTAAATCTCCCCCATAAATCCAGTAAAACAGTTGAATGTCATTTGTGATTAATATCCCTCTTTTCCTTGCATCTTCCAGAACTTTCAATTGAGGAGAAATACCAGGACTCAAGAGGATTATATTAACTCCCTCTAACATCTCATAGTTATCATGGGTTGATAGGAAATATTTAAACTCACCTCCCCTCTCCCTCGAAAGTTTTTCAAGAAGTGAAATTCTCTCCACAATCATATCTGAATCTGAGATATCATTTACATACACACTAACCCCTCTTTCGATAAGGTATTTAGCCACATTAAAACCACTTATTCCAAGCCCCATTACAAGATATCTCTGTTTAAATAGATCAATTTTCAATCCCAAATTCCTCCACAATTTTTTCAACAAGAAGGTCCAGAGCAACTCCCCTCGAACCTTTTATTACAATAAGGGAATCTTCCCCAATATCTTTAAAAACCTTTTCAAGACAATCCTCCCAACTTTCAAAAAAATTTTCCATCTTATCCACCTCTTCCGCAATAAATCTGGCATCACCTGAAATGGCATAGAGGTTGGAAATATCACCCCATTTATTTTTCAAAAATTTTCCCACTTCTCTGTGTTTCTCTTCAGAGATAAGACCAAGTTCCTTCATTTCACCTAAAACCAATATTAAATTTTTCTCCCCCCTAATTTTAAAAACCGTATTCAAAAGAAATAAAAGGGCCTCTGGATTTGAGTTATAGGTATCATCTATTAAAACAGCCCCATTTTTTAATTTAACCACCTCTCCCCTGTGAACATATGGAGAAAACTCTGAAATTTTATCCACAATTACTCTTTGAGAGATCCCACACTCCCTTGCCACAGCATATGAAAAGGAAATATTGTAGGAAAAGGATTCGGATATTAATTTGCTTTTTAAAAATACCTTCTCTCCTTCCCCTTCCAGATAAAATTCCATCCCATTCAAACTTATTTTCAAATTTTTGATTTTCCAGTGGTTACCATCTCCAACCCCCACACTTCTTTTTTCAACACAAAACTTTTTTGAAAACTCTCTACAAAGGGGATCATCTCCGTTATAGAATAAAATCCCATCTTCTGCCAAATTTTCCACAAGTTCAAATTTTGCAGAGGCAAGTTCTCTCCTTGAATGAAAATTCATCATGTGAACAGAACCTATATTTGTTATTATGGCAATCTCCGGTCTTATAACCTCACTTATTCCAAATATTTCTCCCTTATAGGACATCCCAACCTCAAATATGGCAAATTTTTCATTACCCTTTAATGACCAGAGAGAAAGAGGAATACCAATTAAATTGTTGTAGTTTCCCTTTGTCTTAAAAATCTTTTCTTCCTCTAAAATCTTACCCATCAATTCCTTTGTAGAAGTCTTACCCGAACTGCCAGTTATGCATATCTTTTCCCCCTGAAAATTTCTCAATTTCCACTTTGCAAAATCAATCAAAGATCTACTCACATCTTCAACAAGTATCAAATTTTTTCCAGAAACTTCTTTTTCCACCACTGCTCCAGCACTTCCCTTTTTTTCTGCATCCCCTATAAAATCATGCCCATCACCTTTCTCTCCCTTCAGGGCAAAAAAGAGTTCTCCCTTATTTAAAGTTCTTGAATCTATAGAAAGTCCCTTCACTTCCTCATCTCTTTTAAGATTAACCACTTTTCCATTTAATATTTTTGCAAAATCAGTGAGTTTCATATCCTTCCCTTTCCAGATATTCAAAGACTATTTTCCTTTCATCAAAGGGAATCTTTCCATCTTTTAAAATTTGATAATCTTCATGTCCCTTTCCCGCAAGTATTAAAACATCACCTGGTTCCAACATATCAAGTGCTTTATAGATGGCATTTTTTCTGTCTATCTCAACAACATAGTTATCTTTAAAAAATCCCTCCTTAACTTCATCTATAATATCTTCAGGATTTTCATTTCTGGGATTATCACTTGTAATGATTGCAAAATCAGATAATTCACATACCACCCTACCCATTAAAGGCCTTTTTTCCCTATCCCTATTCCCACCTGCACCAAATAGGACAATTAATCTTCCCCTTTTCGATATATTTTTTACAGAATTTAAAACCTCCTTAAGGGCATCTGGGGTGTGTGCATAATCAATATAGACTTTCCCTCCATTTTTATCAGCCACAAACTCCAGTCTTCCCTTTACGCCATTAAAATCTCCAATAGCATTTATGGAGTCCTCAAAATCAATTCCATATAATTTCGCCACCACTAAAGAAGCAAGTATATTTAAAGCATTGTACCTCCCAAAAAGTTTACTTTTTACCTCAAAAGTATCTCCTTTAATGTCCTTTACCTTAAAAAATATACCTTCATGGGAACTTTTAAAATCCGTAATTTTATAACCTGCATCCTCCGAAAAGCCATAGGAATATTTATTACCTGATGCAACCTCAAAAATTCTTCTCCCATATTGGGAATCAACATTTACCACAACATTTTTGGGAGAATAATCCACAAAGAGTTTTAACTTTGAGGCAAAATAGTTTTCCATATTTTCATAAAAGTCAAGATGGTCCCTTGTCAAATTTGTAAAAACAGCAACATCAAATAAAATTCCCCAAACTCTTTTAAAATCTATACTGTGGGAAGACACCTCAAGGAAAAAGGCCTCCCCTCCTTCCATAACAGTTTCATACATTAATTTCACTATGTCAGGTGATTCAGGAGTGGTCATGATAGATGTTTCAGTTCTTGCAGGAGAGATATTTTCTACAGTGGAGGTCATTCCATGTTCAATTCCAACCTTTGAAAAGATGTGGTGTAACAAATAGGCAATTGTTGTCTTTCCATTGGTTCCTGTGATACCTGCAGTAAATAATTTTTCAGAAGGATAATCAAATATAAAATTTGAAATTTCAGCCATATTTTTTCTCACATCTTCACTCTGAAGCCAGCATATATTTTGAAGCATACGTTTTCTTTCACTTAAAATAGAAACTGCTCCCCTTCTTACGGCATCTTCTATGAAATCATTCCCATCAAACTTTTCCCCCCTTATCGCCACAAAGATATCACCTCTCTTAACCTTTTTTGAATTGTAATTTATCCCATCCACAACAACACCATCACATCCACTAACAGAATGTATAAAAACCCTTTTTAAAATTTCACTTACCTTTTTTCCCATTTTATTTTTTCCTATTATCAGTCAACCTATTCTCCTTAGATAACACCCTGCTGGTAAAATAAATGGTACAGGGAGTTCCCTTTTTAACAATTGCTCCCGGAGGTGGATCCTGTCTATAGGCAATGATTTTATTCTCGTAATACCCTCCTCCCACGGATTCATTGAAAATATCCACATCGCGCAACTCTTTTATGGTAAGACCACTCTCATAACATTTTTTTATACATTCCCTCTTTGTTAAACCTATGAAACTACACACAACGACACTTTCTTCGGGATCCAACTTTTCATGAAATTCAATCACCTTTTCATTAGAGGAAATATCATCATCCATAAAAGTGGTCTCTGTAAATTTCAAATCCTTTGAATCTATTTCCCATTCATCTTTACCACCATTATTTTTAGATATTATCAAGTCTTTGAAATCCTTTTCTTTCTTCTCTTTATTCCTTTTAAATTCCTTATTTCTATCCGGAGAAATGTTTAAAACTTCAAAATACTTTTTAACAATTTCCCTGAATATTGGAGCGGCTACTTCTCCTCCATAAATGCCATTTTTCGGTGAATCCAGAAAAACCCCAACCACAAAAGATGGGTTGTTTGCTGGTGCAAAACCTACAAAAGATGCGAAATAATCTTCTTTGGAATACTTACCACTTTTTTTATCAAAAATTTCAGCCGTTCCAGTTTTCCCGGCAATCCAGTATCCATCAATCGAAGCCCTTCTGCCTGTACCTTTTTCTACAACCTGAATCAAAGCTTCCTTTATCTTTCGAGTAGTTGAGTTATTTAAAATCCTCTTCCTATAAATTCGAGTAACCTTTACCACCTTTCCATCTGGACCAAATATCTTCCTTACAAGATGAGGTTTAACAAGGTATCCACCATTTGCAATTGCACAGTAAGATCTCACCATCTGAAGAGGTGTAACCCCTATTCCCTGCCCCATTGAAATGTATGCCACTGAAATATTATTCCACAATCTATAATCCCTTAATAGCCCCCTACTTTCACCTGGAAGGTCTATTCCAGTTTTTTCTCCAAATCCAAATTTTTTCAGAAAGTCATATATTGTTTTATCTCCAACTTTCAAAGCCATCTTTATTATTCCCACATCTGAAGAAAACGCCAAAATATCTTCCACCGAAAGGTTTTCAAAGGAATGGTGGTCCCTTATGGTACAATTAAAGAGTTTTATCTTACCATTTCCACAATATAGGTAATCATTTAAATCAAAAACATGTTTTTCAAAAGCAGCAGCGAGAGTAATAACTTTAAAAGTAGAACCCGGTTCAAAAACATCAGTTATGGCAAAATTTTTTAAAGCGTTTACATCCTTTCTTCTGATATTTCCAGGATTGAAATAGGGATAACAAGCAAAGGAAATTATTTCCCCAGTATAGGGATCCATCACAATTGCAGTTCCCCTTTTCGCCCTTGCTCTTTTAACGCCCATCTCAAGCGCCTGTTCCGTTATGTACTGTAGCCTCATATCAATTGTTAGAGAAAGGGTATCTCCAGGTATGGGCTTCTTAGATTCCACCTGTTTCAAAACTCTACTTAAGGCATCCCTCTTGTAAAATATTATTCCATTACTACCTTTTAAATAATTTTCATATTCATATTCAAGTCCCAATAAACCCTTCTCACAGCCTTTATCAAACTTTACTGCACCGAGCACATGACTTAACAAACTCCCCTTTGGATATTCTCTCTTAAATTCTCCCATGAGATAAATTCCAGGAATCTTTTTTTTTCTTATTTTCTGGGCAATATCAGAACTTATAAATCTTTTCAAACACCTAAACCCCTTTTTTTTAGAAATTCTTTTATAAATATCATCAAAGGATACAGAAAGAACTTCAGAAAGATATTTTGCCACTTCTCTTTTATTTTCAATATTTTTCACATCTGCATAGACAGAATACATTTTTTCACTACTTGCCAATCTTTCCCCATTTCTATCCAGAATATCTCCCCTTCGAGCCAATTCAAATCTGAAGTATGAATTTTGTACCTTTAAAATTTTTTCATAGTGCTTTTTAAGGTCCACTTTTAAATGAAAAATTCTCTCTCCCACCACAACAAACCACACCATTGAAAGAATTAAAAAAAGGTAAACCCTTCCATACTTTACCGGCATTTCCCATTAATCCTTTGTGTTAATGTTTTTTTAAGTTATAGGCTATTCTCTCAGAAAGCGAGCCACTGCTTTCAAGGACAACTATCTCTTCAGGCGTTGCAAATCTCAATCCAAGTTCCCTCATTTTTTTACTTAAATTTTCAGGCGAAGTGAGTTTGGAATATTCAATGCTATTTAAAGTGTATTCCTGTATTAAAAAATTCTCCTCCTGTTTTAAAAGGGCTATTTTTCTATTGAGATCGCTTATTTTTATGGAGTAGTAAGAAACACCTATTACTGGAATAAAAAGTGAAAGGGCTACAACAAAAAGAGTGAGAACATAGGAAAACTTCTTAAAATTTCCTTTTTTAATGCTTCTCCTTTTTTTGAACTTTACATCTCCTCTTCTAAAACCTCTCTGGAATAAAAAGATAATAATTTTTGTACCTGACATATTCTAACCTCCCGGGAAGATATATATTCATAACTTTTCCACCCCCCTCAATTTTGCACTTCTCATTCTTCTATTTTCCTTAACATCATTGAAAGAAGGCTTTAGTGGAAAAGGTTTGAGAATTTTAATTATCTTTTCCCTTGGACACCTACAAAGATCTGCAGGTAAGCCACAAACACATTTTCCGGCAAGGAGATTGAAAGTTCTCTTTATTATCCTATCTTCAAGGGAATGAAAAGAAATGATGATTACTCTTCCTCCAGATTTTAAATTATTTTTTATAAAATTTATTAAAAACCTATCAAGGCCATCAAGTTCACCATTGACGGCAATCCTAAGAGCCATGAAAACCTTTGTTGCAGGATGTATCTTCTGTCTTTTATAAATGGGTTTTACCCTCAAAACAATTTCTACAAGTTCTCTGGTGGTATTTATGGTCTTAAATCTTCTTTCCTCTACTATTGCTTTTGCAATTATATCTGCCTTTTTCTCCTCCCCATACTCCCTAAATATTTTCGCCAATTTTTCTTCCGATAAAGTATTTACGAGATACCTTGCATCTATCTCCTGCGATTTATCCATTCTCATATCAAGTGGTCCATTGTGGAGTAGAGAAAAGCCTCTATCACCCTTTAAAAGTTGAAGAGTTGAAACGCCTAAATCAAGCAACAATCCATCCACCTCATCTATTTCCATCTTTGTTAAAATTAAAGGCAGATTTTTAAAATTTTCTTTTATAAAAATAACCCTCCTCAGGTAATCCTTACACCTTTTTTTTGCAAGATTCAAAATTTCCTCATCCCTATCAATTGCTATTACCTTTCCATCAACAAGTCTCTTCAAAATTTCACAGGTATGGCCTCCATGCCCTGTGGTACCATCCACAAATATTCCTCTATTTTTACCACCAAGAAGCCATTCTACTGCTTCCACCTTAAAAACTGTTTTATGTTCCATGTTATCTATCATAGTCTCAAATCTTCCAACTTTGGATTGTCAAGATATTCATCATCTTTAAACATTAAACTTTCGGCAAGTTTTTCAAAATACTCTTCCTTATAAATATAGATGTAATCCATATTTCCTACCACTGAAAGGTTCTCTCCGCTTTTTATCTCAAATGTATCTTTTAACTTTTGTGAGAATCCGACCCTTCCCTGAGAATCTATTGCAAATTCATCCACGGTATAGGAAATTAAAGTGAGCATATTTTTCTTCAATTTTTTGTCATCTAATCTTGAGATTTTTACAAGTTCCTCTTCCCATATATTTTTAGGATAGAGATTAATTCTATCCCTTGAAAGCATGACCATTATCACCTCTCCATTTGAGACCTCAAACAACTCCTTCCTGAAGCGTGCTGGTATTTTAATTCTCCCTTTGTCATCAACCTTTGTTGTAAAGTTACCTATAAACATCTTTTACTCCACTTTAGTCCACCATAGTCCACAACTATATAATATGAATTAAAAGATAGAATGTCAAAGAAAAAAAATGTTTTTTTTCACTTTTATTTATCGAAATAAAAAAAAGATTGACTTACAACGACTTATGATTAAATATTATTCTTAAATTTAATGGGAGAAATTTTATGGAAACGGGAATCATAGGATTAAAACAATCTGGGAAAAGCACCATTTTTAACATTCTGACAAATAATTTTCAAGATCACTTCCCGGGCAAAAAGGAAAAAAAAGTTGGAATAGCCACAGTTTTTGATGAGAGAATTAAATTTTTAAGTGAAATATACAAGCCTAAAAAAACCACTTATGCTCAAATTGAATATGTGGACATGCCCGGTGTAAAAGAGGGCGATATGAAGGAATCCTTTTTCACTTCAAGTTTAAGAAACGTGGATGCCCTTATGAATGTTGTTCAGGCATTTGAAACCGAAATGATTTCTCACCCTTCAGGTTCCATAAATGTTTTGAGAGATATTGAAAACCTTGAACTTGAATTGATCTTTTCAGACCTTTTCCAGATAGAAAAAAGACTTGAAAGAATTGAAAAGGACTTAAAAAAGATAAAGGATAAAGATCTTGAAAGGGAACATGAGCTATTAAAAAAATTTAAAGAATTCCTATCCCAGGAAAAGCCTCTTAGAAACATTGAACTTTCTGAAAATGATGAAAAACTTATAAGGGGATATACCTTTTTATCCATAAAACCAATTTTACACATTATAAACATCAATGAAAGTGACCTTGATAGGATAAAGGATCCAGTAAAATTCTTTGAATTAGAAGAATATGCAAAAAATCCCAGGACAAGGATAATGACAATATGTGCAAAAATAGAAGAGGAAATAGCTCAACTTCCACCTGAAGATAGAAAATTATTCATGGAAGATCTGGGAATTGAAAAACCTGCAAAAGATAGATTAATAAGAGAAAATTACTCTCTTTTAGGACTCATATCCTTTTTTACAGTTGGAGAAGATGAAGTAAAGGCCTGGACCATTAAAAAAGGTACAATAGCCAAAAAGGCAGCAGGAGAAATTCATACAGACATTGAAAAGGGTTTTATTAGGGCAGAAGTGGTAAAATTTGAAGATTTTAAAAAGTACAAATCCATGCAAAAAATAAAGGAATTGGGACTTATGAAACTTGAAGGTAAGGAATATGTAGTGGAAGATGGTGACATAATAAACTTTAGATTTAATGTATAAAGTTGGAACCTTTTCCAAAAAAATTCGTGTAAAAAATTTAAAAATCTGGTAGGGAGTGAAAAAAGATGAAAAAAGTAAGGATTTTAATTCCATTCCTTGTTATGGCTCTAATCGTCGGTGTGGGAATAGGTTCCATGACCACCAAAAATATTTTAGCCAATACATCCCAAAAGGGAAAAATGCAGCCCCTTCAGTTTAGCAAAAATATAAACCTCATGGAAGGCTTTTCAAAAGTTGCCCAGCTCATCAAACCGGCTGTGGTAAATATAAATGTTAAATCAAGGGTTAAGATATCCTCCTTTCACGGATTTCCATTTGGAGATGAATTTTTTAAGAAGTTCTTCGGAACTCCTCAACCGCAATTCAAGGACTATGTTCAAAGGGGCATTGGATCCGGTGTGATAGTTGACCCAAGTGGATACATTATAACGAACAATCATGTGGTGGAAGGTGCAGATGAAATTGTAGTAAAAACAGCGGATAAAAAAGAATACAGCGCTGAAATTGTGGGAACAGACCCAGACACCGATCTTGCCGTTTTAAAAATAAAGGCATCAAAACCACTTGCCTATGCGAAACTTGGAGATTCTGACAAAATGCATGTTGGAGATTGGGTAATTGCAATTGGAAGCCCATTTGGTTTGAGTCAAACAGTTACTGCCGGCATTATCAGTGCTAAAGGCAGAGTTTTTCTATCCCAATCTCTTTTCAGTGATTTTCTCCAGACAGATGCAGCAATAAATCCTGGAAACAGCGGTGGTCCACTTGTAAATATGAAGGGAGAAGTCATAGGTATTAACACTTTCATTGAATCAAGGACTGGAGGTAATATAGGTATAGGATTTGCAATCCCCACAAGTATGGTAAAAAATGTATACCACCAAATATTAAAATATGGAAAGGTCTTAAGGGGACGCCTCGGCATCTATATGAATACACTTCCAATGACAGAAGCAATGGCAAAATTCTTTGGACTTAAAAAACCTGAAGGAGTAATTGTCACAGATTTAGATTCAAATAATAGCCCTGCTAAAAAGGCAGGAATAAAGGCAGGAGATGTCATCGTTGAATTTAACGGGAAAAAGGTAGATGGTCCTGATACCCTGAGAAAATTAGTTGCAAATACCCCCCCTGATTCTGAAGCAACTGTGAAGGTAATAAGAAAGGGAAAGGAATTAACTTTCAAGGTAAAATTAGCTGAAAGAAAACTTGTGGCTCTTGCAAAGAATAAGAAGAGTTTTGACATAGATGAAAATACATCTAAGAAAAAGCCTGAAATTGGACTTGTGGTTGAAGACATATCCCCACAAATAGCTGACCAACTTGGAATTAAAGAAGATGAGGGAATAATTGTACAGGAGGTAAAACCTGGATCCATTGCTGAAGATGCTGGACTAAATAAAGGGGACATAATTAGCGAAGTAAATGGAAAGAAAATCACATCTGCCATTGATTTTGTAAATATCATAAAAAAACTGGAAAGTGGAAAGTCTGTTGTGATAAAATTTTATAGGGTAGTAGGGAGAAATAAATATACCTTCTATACATCTATTAAGAAACCTTAATTTGAGCTACCCCTCTTAAAGACCTCCTCTCTGCCCCATCCACTTTAAAGTGGGTGGGGTTTTTTATATTACTTTTCCATAAAAAGTGATATCATAATTATGAAAAAATTGGACTTTAGGGAAAATCTATCATCTTTTAAATTGGAGGTATATATGAAGACAAGAATGTTAAGCCTTGGATATGTATTAAACGCAAACCTCACAAATTATGATCTAAAGGAAAGTTATGAACTGGTATCCGCAAAGGATTTAAAAGTTATCCCTCAAAGTGAACTTCTAAATACAGGTGTTGATGTTGGACTAATGAGGCTTCACATTCACGATGCCCCTGAAAGAAGAAAGTGGCTTGGTCTCAGAGAAGATAAAAATTATGAAATACTTGTTGTATTTGCTCCAACTCACATTCACACAATATCAAAGGAAAATAATACTAAGGATGTAATTAAGGTAAAATATGGCAAATACTTTAACATTGAAAAAGATGAATCAGCAGGCGGTTTTACCTACAAAAAGATGTTTGCAAACCTGATTCCAAAGGGTGCCCTAACCTTTGATGTACAACTTACGGAAATAGACAACAACAAAGTTGATCCAGATGGACTTGAAATCTTATTGAAAGACACTGGTATAGGTTCAGTCTTAGATCTTGCCCCCATAAACCCAATTAGTTACATTCAACTTGCTTCAAATGTCATAAACAGGATTCAAGAGGTATTTGGGTCAGATAAAGCTGGAGATGATCCCCTGTGGAACGATACACTTGTAATTGAGGCTAAACCTACTATTCCCGGAAGTTATAAGTTAAGGGAGGGATTTTATGCCATAGTGGAAGGAAAGGATCAATTTGATTTTTCAAAGGTATTTTACCATCAAAATAAGTTGGTGGATAAATGGACGCATCAAGAACTTGCGGCAAATTATTTAATTTTTTCAATTGGGAAAAGTATTAAAAATATATAAAGTATTGAGGTGAAAAAATGGTGAAAAAAATCTTAGTTCTAATTTCCCTATATCTTTTAACATCTATTTTTATTTTATCAAAACCACTGGAGGAAATTGTGAAAAGCAATAACAAAATGGCAGTAAAACTTTTAACACTCATTGAGGAAAAAAATGGTGGGGAAAATATTTTCATATCTCCATTTAGCATCAATTCAGCAGTCTCAATAACATTACTGGGGGCAAAGGGAGAAACGAAGGAAGAAATGCTAAAGGCCCTTGAAATTTCAGAAAACGAAGCAAACTACCATAAAGATTTTTCAAAAATAATAAATGAAGTTGAAAAAAGTAGCACAAAAGAAACCATATTTAAAAATGGAAATAGATTGTGGGTGGAAAAGGATTTTCACCTTTTGAAAAAATTTGTGGATAAGGTAAATGAATTCTACAAAGGCGGCATATCAAGTGTAGATTTTAAAAATAACCTCAAAAGTGCCATTGAAGAAATAAACAATTGGGTAATGGAAAAAACTGCCAATAATATCAAAGACTTACTTAGAGAATCTGATCTTGACAATTCCACAAGACTTGTCATAACAAATGCAGTCTATTTTAAGGGCACCTGGGAGAAGGAATTTAAAGAAGAAAATACTCTGTCAGATATTTTCCACCTCGAAAGTGGGGAAGAAAAAGATATTAAAATGATGTTCAATAAAGGTCATTATCTATATGGTGAAAATGAAAAGTGGCAGATTCTGGGAATGAAATACAGAGGAAACAACTTTATAATGTTCATAATCCTGCCCAAAAAAGGGAAAAAAGTTATGGATATAAGTAAAGAGATAGCAAAGAATGGATTATCAAATAGCATCAACTCCCTATCCCATGAAAATGTTGAAGTTTACATACCAAAATTCAAATTTGAAAAGAGATATTATCTGAAAAACTACCTCATGAAAATGGGAATAAAAAAGGCATTTTCAAGCAATGCTGATTTTTCAGGCATCACAGGAAAAAAAGACCTCTTTATAGATAAAGTTATTCATCAGGCAAAAATAGAAGTAAATGAAAAGGGTTCAGAGGCCGCAGCAGCCACCGCAATTTCCATGAAACTGACATCTGCCGCCCCAATCTTTAATGAAAAGAGAATTATATTTAAAGCAGATCATCCATTTATATTTTTTATAATTCACAAAAATACAGGGGAAATAATTTTTGAAGGAGTTTTTAACAAGCCATAGTTTTATTTATAGAGAAAGAGTAGTATAATAAAGTGTAAAACATGTTGAGGTAAAATTATGAAAGAAATAAAAAAGATTTTATATCCTGTTAGTTTTCAAAAGTATACTTTTCCAATATTTGAAAAAATATTAGAACTAAAGCACTTTGGATTAAAAGAAGTGATTTTGCTATATTTTGTGGAAAGTTATAAGTTCTCCAACTTTATCTCAGAAGAGTTTATATCAAAAATAATTGAAGATTGGAAAAAACTGGCAGTGGAAAAATTAATGGAATATGAAAAAACCGCTAAGGAAAATGGAATTCAAACAAAAGTTATAGTCCTTGAAGGAAACCCAAGATGGCAAATATTAAAAATTGCCGACGAAAATAAAGTTGATGCAATCATAACAGGTTTTCAGGGAGATGCCTTATATACTGATTGCTATCTGGATGCCAATTCTGAACTTATCCTGAGAAGCTGCAAATACCCAGCCTTTGTCTTTAGAGGTTCTGAAAATATAAATCCAGAAAATGGGAAATTATATGATTGGCGTAAAATTCTCTTTCCAACGGATTTTTCTGAATTTTCTCTAAAAGTAATGGATTACCTTCCAATGTTTCCAAAAGGAGGTCTTGAAAAAATAGAAGTCATACACATTCAGGATGAAAACTTATTTAAACATCTAACGCCAGATACAATTGACAACTATTGCGATAAAGACAAAAAAAGGATGGAAAATATTAAATTAAAACTAAAAGAAATGGGATTCAAAGATATAATCACCAATATATACTCAGGAACACCCCACAAAATAATAATTGAAGAATCCAAGAAGTTTCCGGAAATGCTTATCATAATGGGTTCAAGGGGAAAAAGTGCTTCTTTTCAAATGCTTTTTGGAAGTACAACAGAAAGAGTAGCAAGAATGTCCAAATCGCCAATTTTAATTATTTAATTTACACATATGGGAGGATTTAATGTTTGACGAAGCACTTGCAAAAATTATTAAAAAAAATGCAAACAACATAACAACTAAATTAATTGAAGCAATCAAAACCCATCCAAGAACTAAATACTATCACAATTTAGAACCAGATCTACTGAAAGAGAGAGTACTTGACATATGTAAAAATTTTGATGATTGGATAATAGATAGAACGGAAGAACAGATGAAAAGAATATATCTTAATTTTGGAAGAATAAGGTACAGAGAAGGAGTTCCCCTGGAACAACTGATATATGCCATTTTTCTCACAAGAAAATATATAACATCCATTCTTCACAACATGGCAAGTGAAGAAAATCCACTAAAAATATACCAATTACTTGAATTCATAGAAATGATATCAACCTTCTTTGAAGAAATGGTGTATTTCATATCCCTTGGATATAAAAAGGAAAAAATTTTTCAAGAAACTGGAGAAGAAGATGAAGAAGAACTCTAATTACTCTGAAAAAGAGAGGAGAAAATTTATAAGGATAAAAAAAAGTGGCAGAATAAAATTTCAAAAGATAAACCCCGAAAAACTTGAAGACACAAACATAAAAAAGGCAAAGGATGGACTCTATAAAAATATATCCCCCCATGGACTCATGTTTGAATCAAGTGAAAAATTTGAAAAGGGAGATGTACTAAAACTTTATCTATATCTAAAAGATTGGATGGATCATTTTCCAGAAGAAAAAGAACTTTTGACAATTGAATTTAAGGGAAAACCTATAAAATTAATAGGTAATGTAGTTTACTGTGAAGAAATAGATAACAGAAAATATCAAATAGGGGTTGAATTCTTCGAAATAGACCAGCAAATTAGCAAAAAACTCATGCAGATAATCAAACAGGAATTTTCATGATAAAATTAATTCTCTTTGATCTTGACGATACTTTATACGACTCGGAAGAATACATAAAAAGTGGTTTCAAAGCTGTAACATCTTATGCAGTTGAAAAATATGGAATAGATCCAGATACCTTTTATTCCTTTTTGTATACACTACGTAGAAAATATAAAGAAAAAGAAATTTTTTCACATGTAATAAACTTTTTTTCTCTGGATCCATCCACTGTAATTGAATTTATTTCTGTCTTTAGATCCCACAAGCCCCGGATAAATTTATATAAAGGTTATAGGAATATTCTTAAAGATTTAAAAACTGTATACAAACTGGCACTATTAACAGATGGCGATGTTCAAGTGCAGACAAAAAAAATAGAGGCTTTAAGAATAAAATCTATTTTTGATAAAATCTTCTTTACAGCAAAATTTCCACATAGTAAGAGAAAACCCTCCCCCTTTTGCTTTACAATTATAGCAGATGTTTTTAAAATCAGCACAAATGAAATTATATACGTAGCAGACAACCCATTTTTAGACTTCATAGGTGCTAAAAAAGCAGGTGTATTTACGCTAAGGGTTTTAACAGGGGAATTTAAAGATCTGGTAGTTCCCTCTTACTATGACGCCCATTACAGAATTGAAGATATTTCAGTTATAAAACACTATATCACTGACTATTTTTAAATGCATCACCTAAAACTCTGTGGTAAATTGAATCCACATGCTTAAAATAGTAATTTAAATTGAAGATCTCTTCAAGTTCCTTCTCTGAAAGAAATCTTTTAATATCCTCATCCTCTTTTAAAAGAGACAGAAAATCCCCCTTTCCCTCATAGACCTTCATTGCATTTCTCTGTACGTATACATAAGCATCTTCACGTAATACTCCTTTATTAACAAGCCTTAGTAAAAGTTGAGAACTAAAAATTAGATCCTTTGTCAATTTTAAATTCTCTTTCATTTTATCTACGTATACATACAGGTCCCTTAAAATCAGATAAATTCTCTTAGTAAGATAGTGCAATAAAGTTGTGGCATCCGCCAGAACAATCCTTTCCACAGAAGAATGGGAAATATCTCTTTCATGCCATAAGGCCTGATTTTCAAGGACAGATTGTAAATATCCCCTCAAAACTCTTGCAAGACCACAAATTTGCTCACATTTAACAGGATTTCTTTTATGGGGCATAGCAGATGAACCCTTTTGACCCTTTCTAAAAGGCTCTTCTACCTCTCTTACTTCTGTCCTTTGTAAATTCCTGATTTCAAGTGCAATTTTCTCGAAGGTTCCACCAATTATCGCAATTACAGAAAGATAATATGCATGTCTATCTCTCTGCAAAATTTGGGTTGAAATTTTTGCAAAATTAATTCCCAATTTTTTACATACTATTTCTTCCACAATTGGTGGTAAATTTGAAAAGGTTCCCACAGGACCTGAAATTTTTCCACATTCAACATCTTTAGAGGCATTGTTAAACCTCTCCAGATTTCTTCTCATCTCTTCATACCAGAGGAGGAATTTAAGTCCAAAGGTCATTGGTTCAGCGTGAATACCATGCGTCCTACCCACTACAGGAATATCCTTATATTCAATAGATTTTTCCTTCAAAAGATTGAGCAACTTTTCCAATTCCTCCTTAATAAGTGAATTTGCATCCTTTAACCTGATTGCCTGAGCGGTATCCACAACATCTGTTGAAGTAAGACCAAAATGTAAATATCTGGATTCTTCACCAAGACTTTCTGCTACAGATGTAGTAAAAGCTATTACATCGTGATGGGTTATCTCTTCTATTTCAGAAATTCTTTTAAGATTAAACCTTCCATTCTCCACAATTTTCTTTGCTTCTTCAAGTGGTATTATTCCCAATTCTCCCTCAACTTCAGCCACCGCTTTTTCCACCTGAAGCCACTTTTCAAATTTATTTTCTTCACTCCATATCTTTCTCATCTCTGGAGTTGAATATCTTTCTATCATAAGTTCCACCTCTAAAAAGTTATAATTTGGGAAATTTTCTTAGGCAAAATACACTCAAGGGAAAAATCCTTTTTGAATCTCGTTTTTAAAACTGAAAGGGCATTTTTATAGACAATTGAATGGGTGTTGTTGGTCCTACTTATATGTCCCAGAAAGATCTTCTCACATTTTCCATCAAATTCATTTTTAAAGAAAGATGCCACATCATTATTACTCAAATGTCCCAGTCTATTTTTTATCCTATATTTTGTAGAAAGTGGATATGGTCCCTCCGTCAACAATTCCTCATCATAATTTGACTCAAGTACAAGGTAATTTGCACCTTCCAATTTATATTTTACAAGTTCAGTCAAATAGCCAAGGTCAAGGGCATAGCTCAATGTCTTTCCATTTATTTTAAATTTAAAACCACATGGTTCAGGTGTATCATGTGGAATTATAAATGATTCCACCTTAACTTTCCCTATTTCAAACATATCTCCGGGTTTAAAAATATTAAAGTTTCCATCCTCAATTTTTAAACCTCTTACAGCTCCATCTACTGTTCCCTTTGTGGAAAAGATAACGGGATTCTCCCTTAAAATAAAAGTTTTCAAACTCCTGATATGATCCACATGCTCATGGGTTAAAATAATAAAATCAATTTTTCTATCTGAGAGGGAAAGTTCATGTAATTTTTCTCTGATATATTTATAACTGTGTCCGCAATCCAGTAAAATTAGCCTTTTTTCGTCAAAAAAAAGAGAACTATTTCCCGAACTACTACTCCCAAGAATAACAAAATTCATAAAAAACCTCCAAAAGATTAAATAACATAAAAAAAGATTTTTAAAAAGGGAAAAAATATATGACCTAAAATCTGTCAGTATAACACTAATACGTCAGAGGAAAAGAAATTCAAAATCAAAAGAAAAAACTTAAAATCGACCTCAAAAGAGAACAACCTGAAAGCATTCATAACAAAGTACAATTTTTCTTCTCTTTCTAAATATCATTTTCAGGTCTGTCCCCATTCCTAAATGCCTTCTGAAGGTTTATAGAAGGGAAATGGAGATGCTTAATCGTTAGTATTTTCCAGGAAACTTTTTTGAGAAATTTTTAATTTTTTCTCTTGCTTGCCCACCCTAAAAGCCATCTAAAAATTTACGAAAATAAATAGAGCCAGACAAAAAAGAAAAAATCTTTCTCTTTCTTATCTATAAACCCATGGCAGGGATTGTGGGGGTAAATTCAGCCTG